>DYCT01000229.1:3334-3741 GCA_019417975.1 Bacteroides sp. | reverse complement strand
ATGTTGTTGTTGGGAGGCGATTATCAGGAAGGCTGTCAGTATGTATTGCCTTTGGTGGAGCAGTTGGCTTTGGTCAATCCTCTTTATGGTACTTACGGAGTGATGGGAAATAATGATTATGAACGTTGTTATCAGGAGATTGTGACAATGATGGAACAACATGGAATGCATGTCTTGGAACATCGCACTGATACGATTGTGAAAGGAGAACAACAGATTCTGTTGACAGGCATTCGCAATCCGTTTGATTTGAAGCAGAATGGTCGTTGTCCGACACTTGATTTATCTGCCGACGATTTTGTGATTTTGCTGACTCATACTCCCGATTATGTAGAAGATGTAGATGTCTCGAATACTGATTTGGCTTTAGCCGGCCATACTCATGGCGGACAGGTTACGCTGTTTGG
>DYCT01000229.1:0-3324 GCA_019417975.1 Bacteroides sp. | reverse complement strand
CGCATTATGGGAAACGTTTCCGTACAGGATTGAAAAAGAACTCGAGAGGTATTCCTGTTATTATTACCAATGGAGTGGGGACTTCTCGACGCAATGTTCGGATGATGGCTCCCAGCGAAGTTGTTCTGATTACTTTGCGGAAGAAAGTTGTTGATTGAATGTTTGCAAGGCTTCTTGCCGGATATTAGCTGGTAAGAAGAATTGTATATCTTTCCCTGCTCGGAGAGATTGCCGGATGAAAGTCGAGCTGATTTCCATCTGAGGAGCTTGAATCAGTTGTACATTGGCTGGGAGAGTGTCGGGGTCGATTGTTGAGTCAGGGCGTGGATAAACCAACAAGTGATTCTCACGGACGAGGCGTTCATGTTCGCGCCAATGGTCGAATACCGCCCAGTTGTCGCCTCCTACCAGTAGGTAAAAGTCACGGTCGGGATGTATTTCGCGTAGCGCATCAAGGGTATGGATTGTGTACGATGGTTTGGGCAGATGAAACTCAATGTCGCATACATTAAACTTGTTGTATCCTTCAATTGCTTTTTTTACCCAAGACAATCGTAGCTCATCCGGCAGTAGGTCTTGTCCGGTTTTTAATGGGTTTTGCGGACTGACTAAAAACCATAGTTCGTCCAGTCCGCAAAATTCACATACATAGTTGGCCAAGGCCAGGTGTCCGATGTGAATCGGGTTGAATGACCCACCGAATATACCTGTTTTAGTTTGCATTGTTTAGGAATTTCTGAATGACTTGAAGCGTTTCTGCTTTTGCTTTTTCCAAATCATCATTGATGATGATGACATCAAATTTGGGCGCAAAGCTCAGTTCATATTCGGCTTTTGCTATTCTGCTTTCGATGACTTCCGGAGCATCTGTAGCACGACCGACAAGGCGTTTGCGCAATTCCTCCACGCTGGGTGGCTGGATAAACACCGAAAGAGCACGTTCGCCATAGTATTTTTTTATGTTGCATCCACCTACTACGTCTACATCAAAAATTACATTGATGCCTTCGGATAGCTGTTTTTCAATGGGAGCTTTCAGTGTTCCGTAGAATCGGTTCTCATATACTTCCTCGTATTCTAAGAATTCGTTGTTGGCAATGCGTTGGCGAAATTCCTCCGGTGATAGGAAATAGTATTCCACACCGTTTTGTTCAGTTCCTCTGGGAGCCCGGCTGGTAGCCGAGATGGAAAAGCCCAAATGGAGGTTTTGTGTGAGCAGATAGTTGATGATAGTAGATTTGCCCGAGCCGGAAGGAGCTGAAAAGATGATAAGTTTACCCGCCATGATTACATTACGTTAAGTACTTGTTCTTTGATTTGTTCCAACTCGTCTTTCATTTGTACCACGATGTTTTGCATCTCTGCGTGGTTTGATTTGCTACCTGTTGTATTGATTTCGCGTCCCATCTCCTGGGCGATGAATCCCAACTTCTTGCCTTGTCCGTGACCTTCGTTCATAGTTTCGCGGAAATAGTTCAAGTGGTTTGCCAATCGTTGTTTCTCCTCATTGATATCCAGTTTCTCAATGTAGTAAATCAGTTCCTGTTCCAAGCGGTTTTTGTCGTAGTCCACAGCGATGGTTTTCTCCAGAGCATCGGTGATGCGTTCACGGATTTTTCCTACTCGCTCTGTTTCGTAAGGCTCAATAGATTTAAGCAGACGCTCGATGTTATCAATCTTTTCAGTGAATTTCTTTTGCAAAGCTTCTCCTTCCTGGCGTCTAAACTCCATCAGGTGGGCTATGGCTTCATCTATTCCCTTGCTGGCTACTTCCCATTCTTCGTCTGTCAGTTCCTGAATATCCGCTTTGGTTAGTACGTCGGGCATTCGTAATAAGGTAGCAAACCAATCTTGTGGCATAGGTATACCGGCTTTCTCTGCGATAGACTTGATTTGGTTGTAGTAGTTTTCTACCAAAGCAGCATTGATGGGGGTTGCTGTTTCCGTTGCATCTTTTTCTACCCAAATACTGAAATCCACTTTCCCACGCTCCAATGTTTTGGTGATGGTATTTCTTATTTCCATTTCCTTTTCGCGGTAGATGGGAGCAATGCGTGTCGACAGGTCCATTGCTTTGCTGTTCAATGATTTGATTTCAACATTGATTTTTTTCTCTCCGAATAGGACGGTGGCTTTGCCATATCCTGTCATTGACTGTATCATAGTTTGATGAATTGTTAATGGTTGATTTTAGTTTAGGTTGAATGATTGTGAGCCGATTAAGATTCCTTCGGCAAAGATGTCTACTCGATAGTTGCCGGCATAGAGGAATTCTTCCACATCCCAATAGACAGTGACAGCTTGTTCTTCACCGCTATATTCGATGTATTTTTTGATGGAATATCCCAATGTTCGGTTTTCATATTCGAAGGTATTCGATTGACTCTTTGTCAGTACGTTGTTGTCGGGTTTGGTGATGCGTACATATAGAGTGCGCTCTCCGGCTTGTGCACTGATGTTTTTGGTAATGGTAAAGCCGATGGCAAATTTCACGATGTCTTTTACTCGTTTGGCTTCTTTCCCTTTTTTGTTTTGTGGTCTAATCCAGATATTGGTAGCATCCAGTTGAGAAGCGAGTTCCACTTTTTCGTTCAATGCCTTTTTCTCTTGTGCAAGGTTGGTGATGCGACGAGTGGCTTCGCTATATTTTTGTTTTACTTGTTTATTCTCTTCTGTAAGCACCTTGTTTATTCGGTTTAGCGAATCGATTTGCACGATGTAGGTACGCAATACGGCACGAACTGTAGCCAACTCTTTTTTCAAGCGTGTGATTTCACGCGCATTGGTTGTTTTTACCGAACGCAATTCTTCAAGCAGACGTTGGGTTTTAACTTTCTCTTTTTCGAGTACATTGATTAGTGAATCGTTCGAAAGCTGATATTGCAGTTCATCGTATTGGTTGGCGAATCGGGTATATTCGTTTTCCATTTCTTCTTTTTCCAGAGCAAAGAGCTGTGCCATATCGTTCTTTTCTTTTCGTTCTTGAATAAACAGTACGATAGCTACAGCGATGGCGATTGTCAGAATGGCAATGGCGATGATAACAAGCTTTTTCTTATTTTCCATAAATGATATTTTTAGAAACGACGCAAATGTAGTATTTTTTAGGGGTATACGCAAAGAGTTGGGCGTTCATTTAGAATAAGGTAACTGACTGGACTTGTTTAACTAAAATTATTGGAGAAATTTTTCTTTAAATGAGGAATAAGATATAACTTTGCAATAACCTAATTAGATAAATTTATTATCAACTTATTAAAAAATAAATAGTATGTCAAAAGTAACCGTAGTAGGCGCAGGTAACGTAGGTGCTACATGTGCAAA
>DYCT01000228.1 GCA_019417975.1 Bacteroides sp. | reverse complement strand
CCCTATGAGTTATTTCACCACATGGACGGTTTCTTCGGGGAAAAAGACAATCGAGTTAGTTCGCTTGGTAAGCCGTCTACAGGTCAAAGTGACAAATGCGACAAACCATAGCATAGAGTTGGATAAATTGAAGATAGGTGTTCATAACGAAGCGACAACTTTATTTGAAAATAGTAGTATTACATCCAATACGTTGGCTGCTCTAAGTTTTTTACCCGTTTCTGAAAGCAGAAAAAAAACATTGGAAGCTATGACAGACGGGAAGACTACCGAATATCTATCCGATTGGGTATATGTATTTGAATCCGACACGCAAGGCGGCTACGAGATTGATTTTGAGACAACAAGTGGTGACAATTCAGGACATGACTCAAATTTACACGGAGGAAGAAGATCTACTGTAAACAAAAACATCCCACGTAACCATGTTTGGAATTTATTTTTGTGGATCAGTGGTTATCAACTTAAATTGAAGTTGACCGGCGATAATCCTCCAATCGGTGGTTATCCGGAGGTTACGACTAATCAGGAAGGGGCTTCATTCACATTGAACGGTGGTGGTCCATTTACTATTACCATCGGCGAATTAACTTCGAATGAGAATACCCTTGTTCCCGATATAACAGAATGGAAGATTTCCGGATTTACAAGCGGCAGCGATTTGTTAGTCGGTGATACGGAAGAAGACAAACTGACAATAGACAGTAAAGCCAAAACAATTACCGGACGTATGGCCGGCGCAGCAACGAAAGATGCCAGCGTTACTTTCAAACTGGAAGCGATCAGCAATGGACAAACGGTTTCCATATTCCCGATTACGTTGAAGTTTGCGGATATATTTGAATCGCAACCATAAGCTCTCTAAAAACCTGCTTATCGTGTAAACTCTCGTCTACTTATCGAGTAGACCGATGCTTACTCGATAAGTAGATTTTCGCACTAAGTAACAACAGATATAAAACGAAATTCAGAAATACGATGAAACGAAATAAAACAAAATATGATAGATGGCTCCGAATGCTGTTCCTATCGTTCGCCCTGCTGACAGGCGGGGGCGTCGGGATGGTTTGGGGACAGACTACAGAAGGAAAAACGAAGATTTCTCTTACATGGGATAATCAGAAACATGACAATGTTCATACCGAGGAAAAGACTATTTATGTTCAAAAGGGGAAAAATCGTGTGCTGTCGATTCCGGTATTGAATGTAAACGCCAGAAAAACAGGAGACGATTCTTATAACTGGTTTGTTCATTGGTATGTAAAAAATAATAGTAATACGACGACCGGAACGATTAGTCATCACTCTTTTACGGTTACTAACAGTTACGCTGGAAATCGAGGAGGATCGATTTCCGCTGATGCTCCAGGTTTTGATAAGACTAAAAACGAATATGTAACAAAGGATCATTTTGTCAAAGTAGAAGAAACTAATGGGTTAATTTGGTCAAAAAGATTAAAAGAGCGAAGTGTTACCCCTACATTTGATAACCACCCCGGTTTAGGGATCGATGCCTCTACCATAGCCTACTCTGAGTTTCAAGAGGGGGATATTGTCTATTGTGATGTAAGTGTTTATCAAGATGGCACTTGGTCTCCTGCATCCACAACATATACAGAACCCACCCTATTGAAACGGTATAAATATGTAATCAAAAAGGCAGAAGAGTGTCCATCTTATAAAAACGAAGTTGTAAACTATAATATTGACTTCCCCAAAGATGCTCCTGCTATAAACCTATCTATGCCTTATGCTCCCGATAATTATTTTTTGGGAAAAGGGAGTAATGTTTGCCAAGGAACTGAATTTGAATATCAAATAGATGACTCTGAGTTTAAAAAGTTCCATCTTACAACTAAAAACGCGACATTGGACAAGCAACAAACGCAGAGGATTATAATAGATGATAAATTAAAAGGAAAAGATTTTAAAGTAAAGATCAAAGCTATTTGTAATGAAACATCCTCCGATGACAGTGAGGTTATTGCTATTTTCAACTTTCATCCGATTGAGAATGCTCAGTTTATGTTGGAGAGTGATTTTACGAGTATAGACAAGCAAAATCATGACAGATGGCCCAGAGGAAACACTCAGAAATATAAACAAATTGGACACGTTAGTTTTGATCAAAGTGAGAAAGACAAATTACCTACTGCGCTAGAAAAAGGAAATAATATGTCAGATAGTCCCTTAGGTTCTTTTAGTGATTCTGAAACTTCTTACGGATTTATATATAAGGATGGTCAGTCCTTATTAGAAAGTTCAACTTGTTATACTTCCTATCCCGGAATGTATGGCTTGTTTAGAAGTGCGAATGTTGTTGGAGTGTCTAAACATGGAGACAATTGTTCATCTACATCTGGTGTTAATAGAAAATATAAGTGGTTAACACCTCTGATAGATAACGCAAATTATAAAAATCCTCAATATCAAAACACACAATTGTATGACCGGACCTATTCAGTGACAAACGAAGAAGGAAATGCAAAATACGGTTATTTTTACTACATAGATGCAACTGATGAACCAGGGACTTTGGTTTCTGTTCCAATAGATGGTACTATCTGTGATAATACGGAATTAACAGTTACCGGGTGGTTGGCAGATATGACTCGCCCGGGATGCGATATTTGGACACCGGGTCTTCCTCTTCCATTAGCACCAAACTTGAATGTGATACTTAAAGGGAAAAACGCCCAAGGGGAAGATGTTGTTCTTCATCGATTTACTACAGGAGATGCTTTAACAAACTACAGCATTAATGAACTTAATTATAAAAATAGCCAAGCAGACAGAGAGCCTAATAATCCCAACAGAACTAAATTTAATCTGAACCTCATGCAATGGCAACAATTCCATTACAAATTTGTCGTTCCGAAAGAAGAGCTTGCAGATTGTGTGGATGGTAAGTTCTATTTGGAAATCCAAAATAACGAGCCTCACACCGACGGTGCCGACTATGCCATTGATGATATCCGTATCTTCCGAAGAAAGCCGGAAGTATCCATTATCCAAGCCGGTAACTTGTGTGATACGAAGGTAAAAACAGTCCAGTATGTGTCAAGTTATAGTAATATAATGACTGTTATGGGATTGGAAGAGGGTGAAGTAATACCTAAAGGGAATATTAATCGTGATGTCAATTGGGAAGAAACGCCCCAGGAGTTGAAAGATTATATCTTGAAAACAAAGACAGATGAACAAGCACGAGAATATGTTGAAAGCCATTTTACGAAAGTCTACTATTCTGTTTATGAATATGATGAACAGACTAAAGGGCCAAAGGATAATCCTCTATTAATTGACTACGATGGCGACGGCAAAAAGGAATATTATCGTATGTCTTTCCTTTCTACAGTAAAGGAAGATATGAAATGGGTAGATCCATCTTTCAATTCAGAAGGGAAAGATGCAGGAGATAAAATCTATTCTCTTCCCCTTGAAATTGGTGGATCTTTTAATCCTGAAACAAAATACATAGCCCGCATTTCCTCCCAACCGCTAGAAGATGGAAATATCGGATGTGGTGATTGTGCTTTAACCGGAGACCCGTTTCAACTTTCTGTTGCAGGAGATCGCTTTACGATATTTGGTGGAGATGATTTGCATACTGAAATCTCATCACCGGAAAATGCAGAGCAAGGGAAAAAATATAAAATAGCCGGTCGTTTCAGTTATTTGGATGATGGAACTTGGAAAGAATTAGAAGATGCCAAATTTGATTGGTTTATAGGAACTCTCGAAGAGTTTAATACGTTAAAAG
>DYCT01000227.1 GCA_019417975.1 Bacteroides sp. | reverse complement strand
CTCCTAATGCTGCAAAGAGAAAAATTAAAAAAGGGAAATAGACAGGAAGCAACACTTCTGTTGAAAAATCGGCAAAGGATGAAAGCATTGCAGCTATTCCCAAAGCAAAAGGTAAAACACCCACAAATGTTACTAAACCACATACCACCCATGCCACAAGCGACACCGCAAACATAGCTCCCCACGTAGGCAAACCCATACGAAGCGACTTAACCAATGCTGCACTAAACGAACAATTATCTAATATATAGACAGGAGCCAAATACGAAAAAGGTACCAATACAAAAAAGGCAAGTGGTAATGTAGCAATCAATGTATAAGGAGAAAGCAAAAACAATCCCCAACCAAGTACCAAACACAACAACAAAACCACAGCCAACACAATATCGGCACTCAACAATCGCCCGGCATATCGTTTCATTGGTTCCAACAAATGCTTCCAAGCATATTCCACACGCATCTCCCCATCCGAAAATTGCTTAATCCACACATACAATAACGATTGAAATCCACAAAACAGTACCAGACATACCAATAGGACGATAACCCCTACAGCTATCTGCCATCCAGCCACTCCACTACCGGAAGCTACCGAAGCTTCAACTGCAGCATATACAGCCCACAATAGTGAAGCCGGCAACAAAGCAATGCCACCTACACGCAACAACAAACCGGCATGGTCATTGATAAACTTAAAAGAAGCAGATAAACGTCCCAATACGGAACGAGATTTAAACAAAGGACTATTTGACTCGTACATAAACATTTATTCTATTAAGTTAAGGAAATCTACAAAAGAACATTTCACCATCTCCCACATATATTGCAAAAATAAGTATTTCCATTCTGTTGTCCAACCTCCATGCCTCTGATTTTCCCCTTGGATAAAAGAATATTAACGTTCATGCAACCATCCTCTCCAACAACACAGCCCCTACAGCCTCATAAAAAAGAAATAGATAATGGCAGATAACACGGAAAAGTGTATCTTTGTCCCAAATTATTCGGAACAAAAAACTATGATTCAATGGGGATTTATCGGTTGCGGTTATGTAACCGAAAAGAAAAGCGGACCGGCTTTTGCCAAAGCAGAAGGCTCTACGGTAGTTGCCGTAATGAGCAGAGATGAGGAAAAAGTAAAAGACTATGCCATGCGTCACCACATCAAGAAATGGTATACGGATGCACAAGAACTCATCAACGACCCCGATGTAAATGCTGTATACATTGCTACCCCACCGTCATCGCACGCCACTTTTGCTATCATGGCTATGAAAGCCGGCAAACCGGTATACATCGAAAAACCTATGGCAAGCAACTATGAGGATTGTGCACGCATCAACCGCATTTCAGAAGAGACAGGAGTACCTTGCTTCGTAGCCTACTATCGCCGATACCTGCCCTACTTCATTAAGGTAAAAGAGCTGGTCGACAGTGGAACAATTGGCAATATCATCAATGTTCAAATCCGTTTTGCCCAATCGCCTTATGAATTGGACTACAATCGCGAGAATCTACCTTGGCGTGTACAACCTGATATAGCCGGTGGAGGATATTTCTACGACTTAGCTCCTCACCAACTTGACATCTTACAGGATATATTCGGCCCTATCCTCGAAGCCGAAGGCTTAAAAAGCAACCGAGGAGGCTTGTATCAGGCAGAAGATACCGTCAGTGCCTGTTTCAAATTTGCATCCGGACTGGTAGGTTCAGGTTCATGGTGTTTCGTAGCACACGAGTCGGCCAAGGAAGACCGCATCGAAGTGATTGGTGATAAAGGCATGATTTGCTTCTCAACCTTTACGTTCGACCCCATTGCCCTGCACACTAAGCGCGGACGCGAAGAAATAAACCTTCCCAATCCGGAATACGTACAAATCAATTTAATACAAGCAGTAGTCGATCATCTGCTTGGCAAATCAATATGCACTTGCGATGGTGTCAGCGCTACACCCACCAACTGGGTAATGGACCGCATCTTGGGTAAAATCTAAATACCCTCCTTTAGCATGAAAAGAATACTGGTCTGCATCTATATTTTTGCCTCACTTGCTGTACAAGCGCAAGAAGAAAAGCCGAAAGGATTCTTCAAAAAGGCAGTACACTATATCACGGATATAGATACCACTTTTGTATCTCCCAATAAATACAATTTAGCCTTCATGCTTGAAAACAGCAATTGGTACGAAACCTACAGTTTTCGAACTACAAGCGAAAACGGCACGCAAAGACTACGCATGGCTCCTGAAGTCAGCTATAAACTGGGAGCTTACTTCGGATGGAGATGGATTTTTATAGGCTACTCCATAGACATGCGAAACGTGTTCAAGAAGAAAAAAGACGAAAGCCAACGTACGGAGTTCTTATTAAGCCTTTACAGTTCAGTAGCCGGTTGCGACTTGTTCTACCGAAAGAGCGGAAACAACTTTACCTTGCGCAATGCCGAAACATTTTGTCCGGAAGGATTTACAGGACCATTAGACCGTAACATACACGGATTATCGGTCGACATTGCCGGTATCAATGCCTACTGGATTCAGAACCATCGGAGATTCTCGTACCCGGCTGCCTATAGCCAATCGACCAACCAACGTCGCAACGCTGGGTCAGCTATCGTCGGTTTTACCTTTTCGAAACATAAAATAGAGTTCGACTACCGAGGACTACCCGACTACGTACAAGCCCAACTATACGATGGACTAAAATTCAACGAAGTCAATTACCTGGACTTCTGTCTGAGTGCAGGATATGCCTACAACTGGGTATTTGCCAAAAACTGCCTGTTCAATGCATCGTTAGCTCCCGGCATTGCCTACAAACAGTCTAAATCAGAATCGGAATATTTCGAAAAGTCTATCTTACGGAAAATAAACTTCGACTTGGTAACCCGTGTGGGCATCACTTACAACAATTCCAAATACTTTGTTGGCGCCTCACTCGTGATGAATACCTTCGGCTATCGTTCAGAACTGTTCAACAGCAACAACAGTTTCGGCACTATCCGCATTTATGCCGGATTTAATTTCTGGAAAAAGAAGCCGAAGAAAGAAAACGACCAATAAAGACTTTCTGGTCTTGCCTTACACGAACTTATATACTATATTTGGCCTAAATTTTATAAAACTCTTTTATATGAAAACAAAAGAAGAACTGATGCGTATGGCTATCGGACTCTCGATAGAAAATGTAAAAAATGGCGGAGGTCCCTTCGGAGCTGTCATTGTAAAAGACGGTGAAGTAATCGCTACCGGTGCCAACCGGGTAACTTCTTCGTGCGACCCGACTGCCCATGCCGAAGTAAATGCAATACGTGCAGCAGCAGCCAAACTGGGTACATTCGACTTAAGTGGATGTGAAATATTTACCTCTTGCGAACCTTGTCCGATGTGTTTAGGAGCTATCTACTGGGCACGTCTTCACAAGATTTATTACGGCAACAATAAAACAGATGCAAAAAACATCGGATTCGACGATTCCTTTATCTACGACGAATTGGCCGTAAAACCCGAAAACAGACAATTATCCTCAGAAGAATTGCTTCACGAAGAAGCGTTGCAGGCTTTCCGCGACTGGGAAAACAAAACGGATAAAGTGGAATATTAACTATTCTACTTCATACAACAGCTAAAGCGGAGGTACAGCCGGAAAGTTTCATTTCCATAACTGTACCTCCGCTTTAGTATTACAAAATCACTGCCATCCGGTCAAATCCTGTTATTGTACAAAAACGACAGAAATAACAGAAGATTCTCACATTACCCACAGTTATCGTA
>DYCT01000226.1 GCA_019417975.1 Bacteroides sp. | reverse complement strand
ATATTATAGTTTAAAATATGATATGCCGTAAACAGCACAAATAAATCCAATGATAAACCCGACTCCTACTTGTCCCAGCGTATGCTGTTTCAAGATGATGCGGGAGGTTCCTAATGCACCCGACAAGAAGATTGCCAGGCAGAGCCACCATACGGGATTGTAGTGAAACAAAAAGCCGAAAACAATTAGTCCGCCTACAACTCCGCCCATGCCTACCATGTGTGCACTGACTTTCCATTTTAAGTTGATGATAAAACAGATGATGATAGCTATCAGTGTGGCAAGAATGATGCCGTTCATATAGCTGGGCAAACCCAACTGATGCATCATGGCAAAGCAGAATGAATAAGCTATGATGGTGAACAGATAGGGCATATGTCGTTTGTTTCTGAAGCTCAAGGTCTTTAGCCCGAGCCCGTTTATTTTCTGAAAAATGTAGATGCCCAGTAGAGGCATTAATATGGTAAATAAATAAACAAATGTCAATACCATAAACTTATAAGATGAGGGCATGATGCTGAGAAAAGAGAACAGGAAGAGCAATACGAATCCGGCAAATGGCATCAGGAGCGGATTGAGTATTCCCGATAAGGTAGAAGCGATTATTTGTAGGTGCTTTTCGTTCATAGTCTTATTTTCTCAATCGTGCTACAGGTATATTCAGTTGTTTACGATATTTGGCAATGGTGCGACGGGCTATCGGATACCCTTTCTCTTTCAGAATAGTAGCCAATTCGTCATCGTTCAATGGGTTTGCTTTGTTTTCATTGTCGATGCATTCTTTTAAGATTTTACGGATTTCACGAACAGACAGTTCTTCACCAGTCTCTGTTGTATAGCCATCGCTGAAGAAATATTTAAGCGGATAGATGCCGTAGTTGGTCTGCACGTATTTGTTGTTGCATACACGTGAGATGGTAGAAATATCGAATCCGGTATATTCGGCTACGTCTTTCAATATCATTGGCTTTAGTGAAGACTCGTCTCCGTCTAAAAAGAAAGCTCGCTGCAGGTTAATGATAGCCTGCATGGTTGTGAGTAGGGTGTTGTGGCGTTGTTTCACCGCATCAATAAACCCTTGGGCTGCATCCACCTTTTGTTTTAGAAAGAGTAGTGCGTCTTTCGAGTCTTTGCTTTGATTTGCTTTGTTGCGTGTATGCTCATCAAGCATGTCGGTAAAAGTTCGGCTCAACTTGAGTTCCGGAATATTGGGATTGTTGAGGCTGAGCGATATGGTGCCGTCGTCGCTGGTTTCAACGATGAAATCAGGAACAATCTGTTGCGTGCTTTTCCCCATTGTTTCGCCCAGCGAGCTACCTGGACGTGGATTTAGTTTGACCAACTCGTCAAGGGTTTCTTTAAGTTCCTCGTCGGTTATGTTTAAGCGTTGCTTGATTTTGTCCCAATGCTTTTTGGTGAATTCATCGTAGCATTTTTCGATAATCAGCAGTTCTTTCTGTTTTATCGGACTATCCTCTTTCCGATTTATTTGCAGAAGTAGGCATTCTTTCAGGTTGCGTGCTCCGATTCCGGCTGGGTCAAGGTCCTGAATGATGTGCAGGATGTCTGTCATCTCTTTTTCACTGGTCTCGACTCCGGCATATATTGCCAGTTCATCGACCATGCTGCTTATACTTTTTCGGAGAAGTCCGTCATCATCCAAAGAACCGATGATGTATTCGGCCAATTGCTGTTGGTGCTCGTTCAAGTCGAGTTCGCCCAATTGCTCTTTTAGAACTTCATAGAAAGAGACGGTGTCAGAGAAAGGAATGTCAGCAGCTTGTTCTGCGTCCGACGAGTAATTGTTGCTCTTTAGGTTGTAGTCGGGGATGTCATCTTCGGTACGGTAGTCTCCTAGAGATAAATCCTCGTTTTCCAATAACACTCCGTCTTCATCTACCTTATTTTCATCGGGGATGTCGTCCGTCTCTGCATTTTCTTTTCCTTCTTCCAAGGCAGGGTTGTCAAGCAATTCGGCATGTACCCGCTCTTCCAACTCTAAAGCCGGAAGTTCCAACAAACGCACAGTCAGTATCTGTTGAGGAGATAGAGTCTGTACCTGTTGCTGGGTTTGTGACTGTATTTGACGAGAGCTTTGCACCATTTATTCTGTCTCTTCTTTTAATTTTGCTACAAATGTAGTGAATAGTTGGATATATCCTGCCTTTTCGTGGGATTTTCGCAACTATTCACATAGAACCTGTTTAATATCGGAAACTGCTTCCTCCCAGGAATTCTCGAAGTAAGGAAGTGGGAGGTATTTCTTTATCTTGTACCGGTACGAAATATTTAATGAACTTCAGCAATCGGTAAGCCTCGGAATATTCGGGGCAATTGTAGGGGACACTATTCAAGATGGGTTCTGCATAGCGTCGCAAAACAGCAAACTCAAAGAGAAGGGCGGAGTTGAACATGGCATCGGCATTCTCTTGATAAGGGAATATCCATTTGTCTTCTCCGTTGCGTACACTTTGCCAACGTGATATGGTTTCGCGAGCCGAATAACCACGGTAGTTGAAATCGCGTATGATGCGTCGTAGCAATCGGTTATCGGTTGTTGGTATCCAGTTATGGTCATCAAGCGAAATGGTGGTCAATGCCGATACATAAACTTTATATTTATTGATTTCCGGTATTTGAGGTGTCAGATCCGGGTTGAGGGCATGGATGCCTTCCAAGATTAGAATCATATTCGATTCCAGACGTAACTTTTCGCCATTGAACGCTCGTCGGCCTGTTGTGAAGTTGAAGGTCGGTAATTCTACTTCTTCTCCGTTGAGTAGAGCCTGAAGCTGTTTGTTGAAAAAGTCTAAGTCGAGGGCATAAAGCGATTCATAGTCATAGTTGCCTTGCTCGTCTTTTGGGGTGTCTTCCCGATTTACGAAATAATTGTCGAGCGAAATAGGGTAAGGACGTAGCCCGTTGGTCATCAATTGGATGGAAAGGCGTTTGCTGAACGTGGTTTTACCCGATGAAGAAGGGCCGGATATCAAAACCAGCTTTATACGTTCTCCATTTTTGCCACGGTTGAAGATTTCATCGGCAATGTGCGCAATTTTTTTCTCCTGCAATGCTTCCGAGACGTTGATGATATCGGTGGCGTGACCTTTGTTGCAGGCTTCGTTGAAGTCGCCTACATTGCTCATGCCCATAATGTCGAGCCAGTGCAGGTATTCGGTAAAGACGTCCAGCATTTTTTCCTGCTTGATAACTTCCTCTACCACCAGTGGGTTGTTTTTGTTAGGGATGCGGAGCAATACCCCATCGTAATATTTTACGATATCAAACACTTTAAGGTAGCCGGTGCTAGGCGCCAGGTTTCCATAATAGTAGTCGATGGTTTCACCTAATTTGTAGTAGTAGGTATAAAGCGTGCCCGAAGTTTCCAACAGCTTTACTTTATCCGGCATGTTGCGCTCGCTGAAAAGTTTGACAGCCTCTTCGGTGTGGCATTCCACACGGTGGTAGGGGATGTCTTCAGCGATGATTTGCTGCATTCGTTGCTTGATGCGTGTCACATCTTCCAAAGTGATGGGGCGTCCAATCTTTAAATTGCAGAAATATCCTTTCGATACCGGATGTTCCAATAGGATGCGTCCTTCGGGAAATAGTTCTTCTACCGCTTTGCATAATACGAAACAGAGCGAACGTACGTAGGTGCGCATACCCGACGGATCGCGTACATCCAAGAACTCAATGTCCTTGTTGTTATAGACCCGATAGGTAAGGCCTTCAGTCCGATTATTCACTTTGGCACTAATCACGCCGTAAGGCATATTTAATTT
>DYCT01000225.1 GCA_019417975.1 Bacteroides sp. | reverse complement strand
ATTATATTCAGTGCTTCAAAGATACTAATTCTGTGATAAACCAAAAATTATTTGTCAGTTTATTTGTTTATTCTGTGCATTTATTTGTAGAATTGCAGAAATTATGTTGGAAATGGCTTATGAGACATGATACGCGGCGTATATTCCTTTCGATGGTAATCCCTTTATTCATCCTTTTTGTGTTGTATATGGTCAAATGGTTGGAAGTGGGGATGGATTGGGATTTTACACACTTAGGCATTTATCCGATGCAGAAGAAGGGAGTGTTTGGCATCTTCGGACATCCGTTGGTACATACCAGCTTTCGGCATTTATTTGCAAATACGTTTCCTCTTTTCTTCCTTTCCTGGTGTTTGTTTTATTTTTATCGCGATTTAGGGTCTGTAATCTTGTTTTTTGTATGGATTGTAGGAGGGGCGGTTACCTTTCTGATAGGAAAACCGGGCTGGCATGTAGGTGCTAGTGGGCTGATTTATGGGTTGGCTTTCTTCTTGTTTTTTAGTGGCATCTTGCGTAGGCATGTGCCATTGATAGCCATATCTTTATTGATTACATTCCTATATGGCGGCTTGGTGTGGGATATGTTCCCGTTTTTTGCTCGTGAGTCTGTGTCGTGGGAAGGACATTTTGGTGGGGCATTTGCAGGGATGCTGGCATCTGCTTTGTTTTGTGGCTATGGTCCGCAACGTCCGGAGCCTTTTGCCGATGAAGAGGACGAAGAGGTTGAAACCAATGAAGAAGAAGTGAAGCAGAATGATGTTTCAGAAGCGGAAGAAACGTCAACTGATAATGATGAGGTGAAGTTGTAGCAGTATAAAAATTTACCTCTGCAACAATGGTGTGAAGTGCAGAGGTAAATTAGTTATTCTTTCATGTCTTACCATTCAGGAGTCCAAGGTAATCCCCAAGCATCAGCAACTGCTTTGTAAACAATCTTTCCGTTTACGATATTTAATCCTTCTGCTAAACCGGCATCTTCACGACAGGCATCTTTCCAGCCTTTGTCGGCAAGGCGAAGGGCGTATGGCAATGTTGCATTGGTTAACGCCAATGTTGAGGTTTGAGGTACGGCACCCGGAATGTTAGCTACACAATAATGGATAACACCATCCACTTCGAAGATAGGTTCTGAGTGGGTAGTGGGGTGGGAAGTCTCAAAGCAACCTCCTTGGTCAATAGCTACGTCGACCATTATGGTTCCTTTTTTGATAAGTTTCAACATGTCGCGCGTGATGAGGTGGGGCGCTTTAGCTCCCGGTACTAATACAGCTCCGATAATCAAGTCGCTACGTGACAGTTCTTTTTCCAGATTATGTCCGGTGCAATAGAGTGTTTTTACATTCTTGGGCATGACTTCAGAAAGTTGTCTGAGTCGGGGTAGGGAGATATCCATCATGACTACATCGGCTCCCATGCCTGCTGCTATTTGTGCCGCATTGGTTCCAACTACACCACCACCTAATACGAGAACACGTGCCGGTTTTACTCCTGGCACACCGCCCAATAGTCTTCCCTTGCCACCTTGAGGCTTCTCCAAGAAATGAGCTCCTTGTTGGGTAGCCATACGTCCGGCTACTTCCGACATTGGGACAAGAAGTGGTAAAGTACCTCTCCAAGTCACAGTTTCGTATGCCAAACATACCGCTCCACTTTTTAGCATGGCGTGAGTCAGCTTTTCATCGGATGCAAAATGGAAATAGGTAAAGAGTAATTGATTGGGTTTTACAAGCTGATATTCCGGTTCGATAGGTTCTTTTACCTTGACAATCATATCTGCTTTGGCATACACATCTTCGATGCAGGGCAGGATAGTAGCACCGGCTTCTTTGTATTCTGCATCAGAAAAGCCTGAATTGACACCAGCAGTACTTTGCACAAATACTTCATGTCCGTGGCGGACAAATTCCTTTACACCAGCGGGGGTTACAGATACGCGACTCTCGTTGTTCTTAATCTCTTTGGGAATTCCGATTAACATAGGCTTAATTATTAAGGGTTAACATCCTCAAATATAGTAAATCGAAGAATATCTTGTACAAAAAGAAGCTTGATTTTTCATATAAATTTGTATTTTTGTGGCATTAACTAAAAATAGATAAATGAATAAATACGTCCTAATCCTTTTGTTGCTTTGTCCGTGGCTTCATGCGCAAGAAGTGCAGAAGGATTCTTACGTGTCGCCTTTTGACTTTCCGTTGCTCTTGAGTGCCAATTTTGGTGAGCTTCGTTCGAATCATTTTCATGGCGGTTTGGACTTTAAGACAAAAGGAGTGGAAAACCAGCCGGTACATAGCATTGCAGATGGATATGTCAGTCGGATTTCGATTTCGACCGGAGGCTATGGAAATGCTCTCTATGTGACACATGAGGATGGTACATTGGCGGTTTACGGTCATTTAAATAAATTTGAGCCAGCCATTGCCGATTATGTAGAGCAATATCAGTATGAACATGAAACGTTTGTGGTAGATATCGCTTGTACACCAGAGCAGTTTCCTGTAAAGCAAGGACAACGGATTGCATTGAGTGGGAATACAGGTTATTCTTTTGGACCTCATTTACATCTGGAAATCCGTAGGGCTGATACGTCCGAGGCTATTGACCCTTTACCTTATTATAAAGGGCAAATCAAAGACACTCGTGCACCGCGTGCGCAAAAGATTACGTTCTATCCTTATAAAGGATGTGGCGTAGTGGATAGTTGTATACAGAAGAAAACGTTTCCGGTGGCGACTCCTGATAAGAGAAACTGCCTGAATAAGGTGGTGTATGCTTGGGGAAAAATAGGAATGGGCATTACTGCCAATGATTATATGGATGGCACTACCAATACATATGGAGTGCGTAAAGTGACGTTGTATCAAGATACAGTTCAGATATTTCAGAGTATAATCGATTTTTTTCCGATGGCTGAAAATCGTGTAATCAATGCTTGGACGGATTATGCTGAATATGTACTGCACAACCGATGGGTCATGAAATCGTTTCTCATACCAGGCAATACTTTACCTATGTTTTCGACAGGAACAGATAATGGGTGGATTACTGTTGATGAGGAACGTGACTATCCATTTATGTATGAATTGGAGGATTTGCATGGAAACTGTTCGCGCTATCGCTTTGTTGTAAGAGGAAAACGAATGGAAATTCCTGAAGTTCAGATGGCAGGAAGACGTCATTTGGACTGTAACCGTCCGAATGTAGTACAAGAGGCCGGAATGCAGCTTCTCCTTCCCCGTGGAGTATTGTATGAAGATGTCGATTTGTTTACCAAAGTAAGTCCTGATACGAGTGGGGTTTCTTTGACATATACCATTCATGATGAACCTTTGCCTTTTCATTCCGGTTGTGAATTACAGTTGGGTGTACGTCATCCGGTGGAAGCCGATTCGGCCAAATATTACATCCAACGTCGTGTTGGTAAAAAGTATGTCAGTGCCGGAGGCGTTTATGCCGGCGGGTGGGTGAAGACAGAAATTCGTCAAGGTGGCATTTATCGTGTGGGCATCGACAAGGAGGCACCGGTCTTGACTCCAATGAAAAATTCGTCACCTCGTATTTTCCGTTATCGGGTGTGCGATGAGGGGACGGGCATCAAGTCATGGCGAGGCACAATAGACGGTCAATTTGCTTTGGTGGCTTTCAGTGCAAAGAATGGAGTGATGACTTGTGAACTCGACCGTAAACGAATTGCTCCCGGAAAACATCAGTTTGAATTGTCTGTAACCGATTATGCCGGAAATGTGAGTACAGTTTCTCGAATTATTAACCTATAAATAATAAATAAATTATGAAAAAACTTTTATTCTTTGCCGTTGGGGCTTTTTTTATGTTATTCA
>DYCT01000224.1 GCA_019417975.1 Bacteroides sp. | reverse complement strand
TAATGTTACTTTGTACGCTTACTGCAATGGCACAATCCCCTAAATTCGAAGATTTCTTCGTAAACAAAACACTACGTATAGACTATATCTTCTCGGGCAATAGCCAACAGCAAGAAGTTAATGTGAAAAGTCTATATCAACTCAATACTTGGGCGGGAAGAAGACACAACCTTGATAAACTCCCCCTGAGAGGATACGGTGAAATAATAATGAAAGACTTGACAAGCGGAACAACAATATACCGCACTTCTTTCTCTACACTGTTCCAAGAATGGCTGGCTACAGAAGAAGCACAAAACACTCGAAAAGGATTTGAAAATACGTTTCTGATGCCGTTCCCGAAAAACAAAGTGGAAATCAATGTCACACTCTATGGCGACAATGGAGAACATACCGCCAAAACAACTCATATTGTCAATCCGGAAGACATCCTGATAAAGAAACCGCAAACCACAACACCGGAATACCGATACTTGATGAAGAGTGGAAAAGCAGAAGACTGCATTGATGTAGCAATTTTGGCTGAAGGATATACTGCTGAAGAGAAAGAACTCTTCTATACCGATGCCGAAATAGCTTGCCAAAGCATATTCGAACATGAACCATTCAAACATCTGAAAGAAAGATTCAATATCGTAGCTGTAGCTTGCATATCTGCCGAATCTGGCGTTAGCGTCCCCCGAGAAAAAGAATGGAAAGAAACTGCTTTTGGTTCTCATTTTGACACTTTCTATTCAGCACGCTACCTCACCACAAGCGAAGTGACTAAAATACACGATGCATTAAGCAACATTCCATACGAACATATCATCATATTAGCCAATACCGATACATACGGTGGTGGAGGCATCTACAATGCTTACACACTGACCACAGCTCACCACAAGATGTTTCAACCGGTAGTCGTGCATGAGTTTGGCCACAGCTTCGGAGGATTGGGTGACGAATACTTCTATGAAAATGATTTGTTCAGCAATACAAGCCCGACTGACTACGAACCATGGGAACCCAACGTAACAACATTAGTCGACTTTGAAGCAAAATGGAAAGATATGCTTCCCGAAGACATAGAAATACCTACCAAACCTAATCCGGAAAAACCGTACGACATTGGTGTATATGAAGGAGCCAGATATTCTTCAAAGGGTATCTATCGACCTGCCGACGACTGCCGAATGAGAACCAATACTGCAACACAGTTCTGTCCGGTATGCCAACGAGCTATTGAAAACATAATCAATTTTTATACAGGAAACAATGAATGAACTCAGCTTTAAGCGCGTAAGAACAAACGAAAGTGATTATTCGTTTAGTGAAGATTTATTGCTCTCTGCCTTTCCCGAAAACGAACATCGGGATATAGCAGAACAGCGAGATAATGTAGATAACAACCCTTTATTTCATAACATAATCATCTATAAAGAAAAACAGCCTATCGGATTTATTGCCTATTGGAAATTTGAAGGATTCTGCTACATAGAGCACCTTGCTACATCGCCCGATGTCCGCAACGGAGGATATGGGAAAAAAATACTTGAACAACTTCATCAGACACTGCAAACACCTGTCGTATTAGAAGTGGAAAAGCCTGAAGAAGAAATGAGTCGCCGACGCATTGGATTCTATGAGCGCCTTGGCTATCGACTACTTGATATCCCTTACGTACAACCTCCTTATCGCAAGAGTGATCCTTTCTTTCCCATGCACCTCATGGTGTACGATCCCGAAGGATTAATTAAAGACATCAATCCTCTGCGTCAAAACATCTATCAACATGTCTATCACTACTCACCAGAGATAGCATAAGACACTTCTCCAATTGAGAGGAGACAAAGTTGCAACAAATAAGCGCACATTGAAGTTCTATCCCTGTTACACATTGCTGTAGCAGGGATAAATATTATTAGGCAGCTACAACAATTACATAAAGAAAACACCTAAACTTACTTTTCCAGTTTCATACTCTTGCACTACTGATTAACATACCATAGTACTTTTGAATACACTCAACATATTTGTTTCTTGTCCTTCTATCTGTTACGACTTTTAAGGGTAATGCTATTTTTGATTATATACATAAACAAAAAAGGTGCATCTTTCTTGATGCACCTTTTTTGCTATATCGCGTTTCTATTACTGACGCGGTTGAGCAGAGTAGTTAATCTTCAAGGCATAAGCTTGGCGAAGAGCCTGCTTGATGTCAGTTACGATACCCATCTTAGTATCCTTGTCGATTTTCAAAGACACCGTCATAAACGGTTGATCTTCCTCTTTCATGCTACTTCTTTCCTGAGTGATGTAATCTTGGATTTCAGCAACATCAGCAAACTTATCATTCAACTGAATACGGCTTTCAGAACCCATCTTCTTACGCAAATCAGCAGTAGGTTTACCTACGTAGACGAACGTTACCAATGATTTCTTTTCCAATTTTTCCAACTCAGTACCCTGAGGAACCTTAAACTCAACTTTCAAAGTTACTTCACGCATTGTTGTTACAATCATAAAGAAGAACAACAAGGTAAAAATCAAGTCAGGCAATGAAGAAGTATTCAGCGCTGGCATTCCGCGCTTACCAGTTTTATTAAATTTTCCCATTACTTCTTCCCTCCATAGTTTTTAGGTTCAGCCTCGGAAATCTTCTGCGGATAGTAGTCACGAATAGCATCTTGCTGCTCTTCTGTCAACTCATTGAAATCCTTCTGCCATTTTTCCTGGGCCAATTCATTTCTCAGTTCATTATAAGCTGCTACCAACTCATTCTGTACATCGATGTACGCCTGATAACTGGTACCACGGTCATTCTGCAAAGAAATCACGTGCTTCTCTGTAATCATGACTTCACCAAAGAAAGGAATTACCTTTTTATGTTTCTCAGGCAACTTTTCGTCATTATACGGATTAGCGATGAAATCTTTCGCACGCTGTCTCAATTGCTTTATTGTAATATAGTCGGAACCACACATCAACTGGTCATTTGAGTTCAAACGAACCGGGAGTACGTTACGCTCTTTTACAATAATATCATCCAATTTCTGGTCCTTCTCCGGTGGAGGTGGCAAACGTCTTGCCAAACCACGGTCGGTATCCATAGATGTAGTGATTAGGAAGAAAATCAGCAACAAGAAAGCAATATCGGCCGTAGAACTCGAGTTAATCTCGGGTACACTTCTTTTTCCTTTTGCCATTACTTACTTTTTGTTTTAATTATTGGTTTCCCAATAAAGATTACATTAATTTCTTTCTAATACCAAAACCGAAAATCAACAGAATCATTGTACCCATCAAGAAATAGATAGTATACAAGAACATATCAGTGATTTTCAACACTTCAGGGTTATTACCATCAGTAGCAACATCACCATAAAGCTGCAATGTTTCAGTGCTACCCATAGCATAAGTTACGCCCAACACAGCAACTAAGGCAATGATACCAACCAATGACTTAATAGCTTCTTTCGGAGAGTCCATAAACACACCGGCAAATTTCATAACAGCAACAACAACTGTAATAACAATAGTAATGCCCATCATGATATACATCCAGTAGATTAATGGCTCTGTATAGGCAGGCTGAGACATATCAGGGTCACTGACAAAACGGTCAGCTTCCGCAGCCTCACCTCCAAAGTAGAACATTCCCAAGACAACTAGCGAAATAGCCAGTATCACATATAGGACTGTTCCGGATACTTTTTGAATTTTAATTTTCATTGTCTTAAGGAATTATTTTTTGTACTTCAAATTATATTTAATAACCATATCCAACAAAGAGATAGAAGAATCTTCCATTTCGCTGGTCAAAGCTTCAATCTTAGAAAGGATGTAGTTATAGAAAATC
>DYCT01000223.1:1195-3849 GCA_019417975.1 Bacteroides sp. | reverse complement strand
CTGGGGCTGTCAGATTAAAGCTCCAAACAGGGCATGAATCATAAAGCCTTTTTTCGTAAGTTCCTCTTGGCTGATTGGAACTTTGTTCTCCTTCTCTTAACCAGTGCCAATCAGCAATATGATGGTAAACAAAACTGTCAATCACAATGCCAGGAAGATGGTAACTGCTGAAGTAGTTGTCACGAATTTCTCGTATATGTTTACATGTGTCGAATAACAAACCATTACTTGCTACATTTCTTTCCTTCATTGCCTGTTGTTCAATTTTGGGATCTGTTGTTAACCAGTTGCCACCCATGTTTGAATCAGGATAGTCGTATTTTCCATTCCAACCACCCAGCCAATCTAATTGACGAAAAGCTGGTAGCACCTCGAATTTCATACCGTCAGTAAAATTGATTACTACGACTTGCCCATCTCCATGAATATCACTCCTTGGATAGGTTTGTAAAATTGCATTCTTCAACGCTTGTAGTAATCTGGACTGACCATTCCCCTTTAGAGCATCATATTTATTATATTCGTCTCGTGGCAATTCGACAAGTATATCAATATCACTTGTATCAATAGCAGTACCTCTTCCATAAGAACCCACATATAAACTATGGGCAGTTTCGCTAGTGCTACCCCAAAATTCCGAATTAACTGCTCTTGTTATGCGTCTATATCTCTGAGATACCAACGAACGCTGTTCAATGCTAATTATTTCGCCTCTTTTTCTAACTGTATCCATATTCATTTTATTTCTCTCACAAAAGTACAAAACAATCCCGGTTTATCGAATATAATTAGCTATATTTGCACTATAAAATCGTATTAAACAATGAAGCTAAATAAAATAAAGACTGTTTTGTCGGATAAAGGCATCTCTCAGACATGGTTGGCTAAGCAACTTGATAAAAGTTTCAGCATGGTCAATGCTTATGCGTGCAATAGAATCCAGCCGAATTTGGAAACACTTCAGCGGATTGCAGAAATTTTACAAGTAGATTTAAAGGATTTGATAACAGATAAAGAGGAAAGGTAAAATGCAATGAAAAACTTTACGGAGAATACACGAGTACAAGTCCCGGCTGCATTGCATCTTTGCAAGCTCGGTTATACATATTTGGATGATATAACATCATACAATCCCCAAACGAATATTTTGACGGATATTTTTATCCGTTCAGTAAAACGTCTGAATCCAGCTTTGACGGACTTGGAATGTAGCCAGTTGCTGGATAAAATTGTCGGAATCTTGAACAATGATGATTTGGGCAAGGAATTCTATACTATGCTTTCTTCCAACAGTGGTGTGAAGGTGATAGATTTCTCTGATGTGAATAATAATGAATGGCACGTTACGACAGAGTTTACATGTGAAAATGTTGAATCCGGTGATAGCTTTCGTCCGGATATCACATGCTTTATAAATGGCTTGCCTTTAGCTTTTATCGAAGTCAAGAAACCTAATAATCATGATGGAATATTAGCAGAGCGGGATAGGATTAATAAACGGATGCGAAATAAGAGTTTTCGTCGCTTTATCAATCTGACCCAATTGATGATTTTTTCCAATAATCAGGAATACGATAATGAAAACAGAGTTCCGATACAAGGGGCGTTTTATTGCTGTGCATCAAAAGAGAAAGCTTTCTTTAATGTGTTTAGAGAGGCTGATACTACTTTCGTGTCGGAATACACATATGTAGCGTTGACGGAAGATACAGAAAAACAAGTTCTCAAACATAGGAACTGTGTCGTTATTAAAAACTTGCCCGATTATGAAACAAATAAAAAGGTAGATACTCCGACGAATCGTGTCTTGACATCAATGCTTTGCCGGGAGAGGTTCTTGTTTCTGTTAAGATATGGCTTTGCTTATGTTAACAGAACTGTAGAGCTGGAAGATGGCAGTAAAATTACAACTCTCGAAAAACATGTGATGCGCTATCAGCAATTGTTCGCTTCATTGGCTATTCGCAAAAAACTATCTAAAGGTGTAAAGAGTGGAATAATATGGCATACGCAAGGCAGTGGCAAGACAGCATTGGCATATTATTCAGTTCGTAGTCTGACTGATTATTATGCACAACGTGAGACAGCTGTCAAATTCTACTTTATAGTGGATCGTATTGCGCTGATGGAGCAGGCGAGCGATGAGTTTGTTGCACGTGGCTTAGTTGTAAGGAATGTCAATAGTAGGGATGATTTAATGAAAGATATCCGCGATACTACCCCTATAGTGAACAGTGAGGGTAAAGCGGAAATAATGGTTGTAAATATACAGAAATTTAAGGAGGATTCCACTAAAATACAGATAGAGTCAGGCTATAATACTAATCTTCAGCGTGTATTCTTTATAGACGAAGCACACAGAGGATATAGTCCGCAGGGTAGTTTTCTTGCTAATCTTCTTGAAGCGGATAAGGATGCTGTAAAAATCGCATTGACAGGAACTCCTTTGTTGCGGGAAGAAAAAGAATCTTGGCGTGTTTTTGGCGACTACATTGATACCTACTATTATGATAAGTCGATAGCGGATGGTTATACGCTAAAGTTGATGCGTGAACCGATAGAAACCATTTATAAAGAGCGTATTGAGAGCATTCTTGATAAATTGGCAGGAAACGTAGAAGTCAAGAAAAGTGATATAGACAAGAATAAGATAA
>DYCT01000223.1:0-1185 GCA_019417975.1 Bacteroides sp. | reverse complement strand
TAATTGAGCATGAAAGTTACCTGAACGCTTTGCTTGATTATATCATTTCTGACTTGCGAAGATTCAGGAAAGAACAAGCGGATGATTCCATCGGTGCAATGATTGTATGCAAAACAAATCCACAGGCTCGTGAAATGTTCCGTTTATGGCAGCAACGTTTCAGATTTGCACAGCGCATTGAAGATAAGTGGGAAGAGCAGTTGGGAATGGTAGCAGAGCCAATGGTTGCGTATGGTCATGCCAAACCATTGCGTGCCTCTCTGATATTGCATGATGAAGGAGACAAATTAGAACGAAAAGCATATATTGAAGAATATAAGAAGCAGCAGACAGTAGATGTGCTGATTGTCAATCAGATGCTGCTTACCGGATTTGATGCTCCCAGATTGAAGAAACTATATTTGGGACGTAGCCTTGACGGTCATGATTTGCTACAGGCTCTTACTCGTGTAAACCGTCCGTATAAAGATTTCAAATATGGTTATGTGGTTGATTTTGTAGATATAAAAGAAAACTTTGATTCGACAAATGACCGCTATCTGAGAGAATTAAA
This sequence comes from Bacteroides sp., assembly GCA_019417975.1. Lineage (GTDB taxonomy): Bacteria > Bacteroidota > Bacteroidia > Bacteroidales > Bacteroidaceae > DYCT01. Next base: position 632 of record DYCT01000223.1, on the reverse strand, counting down.
CCGTACAGCGGATATTAAGGAAACCAAACAGGACGAGCCTGTTGGCAATGCTATTATCGAAGATAAAGAGGAGATAATAGCGAAAATGAAAGAAATCAAGAGTGTTCTCTTTAATTTTACTTGCGACAATCCGGAAGAGTTCAGACAGGAAATTGACGAAATAGAGGATAAAGACAGGCTTTATGAATTACGTTCTGTATTGAATGATGCTAAAGCTATTCTTAATCAAGTCAGAGCTTTTGGCGATGATGAATTGAAAGAAAAAATAGAGTCTTTGGCTTTTGGTGGCATTCCTACTTTGATTACAGAGGTTACACATCGCATAGAGAGGATGAATCTGTTTGAAAGTACAGAGCATAAGGCAGATGTTTCCGGAATAATCAATGTTGCTCTGTCAGAATTGGAATTTGAGTTCAAAAAGGGAATGTCCGAGGAACTGCGAATTGTAGTTAATGATATTCGTGAGCGTTGCGAAAAGGTGCAAGCCGAATTTGATGCCAATTTTGATAGAAATGAAGAAAAATATGTCATCCTTGCAGATGAGTTCCGGGCATATTTCCGTAAAAAAGGTTTTGTGCCGCAAAACACTCAAGATGCAAAAGACAGCATTGATTACATGGATAATGTAATGA
>DYCT01000222.1:1421-3888 GCA_019417975.1 Bacteroides sp. | reverse complement strand
TTTTATGATTATGAAACGAATGACAAAAAATCTTAGTGGAATCATGGCTCTGGCTATTATGTTACTTTTTACACAATGTGCAGAGAAAAAAAGTGAAACCGCAACAGCTAATTCATCACAAAACAACATCGGCACATGTAATTTGAAGATTGCATATGTAGAAATCGATACGCTGCTTACCAAATACAACTTCTCTAACGATTTGAACGAGATGATGCTTAAGAAAGAGGAAAACATCCGTGCAACCCTCAATGAAAAAACTCGTGAACTGGAGAACGAAGCACGCGAATTCCAACGCAAACTGCAAAACAATGCTTTTGCTACCCAGCAACGTGCTGAACAAGAAAACGCTCGCTTGGTGAAAAAGCAACAAGACTTGCAGGAATTGCAAAACAGACTGACTGAAGAATTGGCTACTGAAAACCAGAAAAACAGCCTTCAGTTGCGCGATTCCATCAAATCTTTCTTGAAGTTCTACAACAAGGACAAAGGTTACAGCATGATTTTGAGCAACACTGGTTTGGACAACTTGCTTTATGCAGACCAAGCTTACAACATCACCAACGAAATCGTTGATGGCTTGAACAAACGCTACACTCCATCGAGCGAAAAGAAATAAGTTGCTTAAAATTCTGATATAAAAAACGGCTGCACGCAATCAATTTCAACGTGCAGCCGTTTTTGTTTTTCAATGCTATTGCTATCCGGTAAAACTCAAAACAGCATAAATGCTCTCTGCATAAAATGTCGGATGTTTCGAGACTATCTATCCAGCCTCAAGAATGATAACAGATGTTTGAATACATTATGCACAGTCCTTTATTAGAGATTATCTTTTTGTCATTAAAAACAGTTATAAAAAAGAACAAAAGCAACAAACAGCAAATTATTACAAACATCTTATCACTTTCAAAAGTTCTAATTTTGTATATTTATGCATCTTTATTCGTATATATTGACTTATATTGAATATTTATGCAGAATATTGAGGCAAAAAAGCTCGTTTTGGGGTCGCTGAAAAGTAAGATTTCGAGCCAAGTATCTTAGGTTACTTTTCCAGGTATCTTAGGATACTTTGCGAAGTATCTTAAGATACTTGGAAAACGCACCTATAGTTCCTCCTGATTTTTCCCGATTTTCTCCCCGATTTTTGCTAAGAAGAAAAGGCCAAAAAACAGCAATATTTACGTATATAACTGAAGAGCAACCACTTACAAAAACAAAATTCACGAATTTGCGAACAACGGATATTTTGTTTGCAAATTCGTGAATCTCACACTGCAAGAATATGCATTCTTATACAATCTGACATTTTGCTATTCTTGCCAGATTGGTGCTGTCAAGGTCGACAGCAAACCATTATTTCGCTACATTATTCACAACCTTACCGGCAATGAAGCTACTCAAGTTTTCAACGGTAATCTTCATCAGGCGCTGACGGGCTGCCAAGGTAGCCCAAGCAATATGGGGAGTAATGTAGCAGTTCTTAGCTGTAAGCAAGGGGTTGTCTGCTTTAGGCGGTTCACACGAAAGCACATCCACTCCGGCTGCCGCAATGACATCGTTATTCAAGGCATCCGCCAGAGCTTGTTCATCAATCAACGGTCCCCGACCGGTATTAATCAGAATAGCCGATTTCTTCATGGTAGCCAAACGCGCAGCATTCACCAAATGCTGAGTAGATGGGGTAAGCGGACAATGCAAACTGACGACATCGCACTGAGAGAATAAATCATCAAGTGTATGTACCTCGATACCTTCGAGTAGCTCTTCCTTCTTCTTCGAAGTGTAAGCATACACCTTCATGCCCATTGCCAAAGCCAAACGAGCCATCGCCATACCAGTATTCCCCAAACCTACAATGCCTATCGTCAGACCAGCCAGTTCAATGAGCGGAGTGTCCCAATAAGAGAAATCACGACAACGAGTCCAATCCCCTTTACGCACCTCCATCGCATAATGTTCTACCCGATGGGTGATGTTCAGCAAATGAGCAAACGCCATTTGAGCAACCGACTGTGTGCTGTAAGCCGGGATATTAGTTACAACCAGCCCCCTTTCTTTGGCAGCTTCAATATCTACCACATTATAGCCGGTAGCCAATACACCAATATACTTCAACTGCGGAAGTGCATGAATATGCTCAGCCTTGATTACCGTTTTATTTGTCAGAAGCACATCCGCCCCTTCTGCACGTTCCATGACTTCGTTCGGATAGGTACGTTCATAAATGGTGCAATCGCCCAAACCTTCCAATCCTTCCCACGACAAATCGCCGGGATTCATGGCATAGCCGTCCAATACTACTATTTTCATATCCTTATCATTTAAAAGTATAACACTTCTATTTTTCAAATCGTTCTCCCCAAAGAGCTTTCATCTGCTCTTTCAATCGCTGCTCCATCGGATTGGTTTGCGGATGCCAGATACGCAAGTTTTTCAACTCATCGGGCAGGAACTGCTGTTC
>DYCT01000222.1:0-1411 GCA_019417975.1 Bacteroides sp. | reverse complement strand
TTTATACTCTTTGCCATAGCCCAACTCTTTCATCAACTTAGTAGGAGCGTTGCGCAGATGTAAAGGTACAGGCTGATTGCCCGTCTGCTGCACCAATGCCATCGCTTCGTTAATAGCTTTGTAAGCCGAATTACTCTTCGCACTTGTAGCCAAATAGATGGTAGCCTCGGCCAAGGGAATGCGTCCCTCTGGCCAACCCAATTTCATGACCGCATCAAAACAGGTATTGGCCAAAAGTAAAGCATTGGGATTGGCCAAACCAATATCTTCTGCAGCCGATATCACCAACCGACGTGCTATAAAGGCAGGGTCTTCACCTCCCTCTACCATCCGAGCCAACCAATAAATGGCGCCATCCGGGTCGCTTCCACGAATAGACTTGATAAATGCAGAAATGATGTCGTAATGCATTTCGCCATCTTTATCGTAAGCCAACGGATTCTGCTGCAAACGGTCAACGACTTTTTCATCGGTGATGACGATGGGCGAATCTGTATCTGCTTCGACCACCAGTTCCAATATATTCAACAGCTTGCGAGCATCGCCTCCCGAATAACGCAACATCGCATCGGTTTCTTTCAGTTCAATCTGCTTTTCTTTCAGCACCACATCGGTAGTTACTGCCCGATGCAACAGCTGCAATAGGTCGTCTTTTTCAAGCGATTTCAATACATAAAGCTGGCAGCGCGACAACAATGGGCGGATAACCTCGAACGAAGGATTTTCGGTCGTAGCTCCTATCAAGGTGACAGTACCAGTCTCTACAGCTCCCAACAACGAGTCTTGTTGCGACTTGCTAAACCGGTGAATTTCATCGATAAACAAAATCGGACTGGCTTCGGAAAAGAAACGACTGCTTTTTGCTTTCTCTATCACATCGCGTACATCCTTCACTCCCGAAGTAACGGCACTAAGGGTATAAAAAGGAGTTTCCAACTTATTGGCAATAATCTGCGCCAAGGTGGTTTTCCCTACTCCCGGAGGTCCCCACAAGATAAACGATGAAATTCGTCCGGCATCTATCATCTTACGCAAGACAGCCCCCTGTCCTACCAAATGCTGCTGCCCAATGTATTCATCCAATGTTTTCGGACGAAGACGTTCAGCCAAAGGTTGTCCCATAACTATCTTTTATTTAGATTCCTCAATAATGGTCTTCATTCCCTTAATCTTCTCCCCTCGAATCAGGTTGAGCGTCTGTTTCAGTTTTTTGCGACGAATGGCCACAAATGCATAATGATCTTTCACATCAATACGGCCAATATCATCTTTTCCCAATCCGCCTTTCTTGTACAAAAAGCCGACGATATCTATTTTGCTTAACTTGTCTTTTTTCCCTTTACCGATGTATAACGTAATCCAAGTAGACGGAAGCGGCTTTGGGGCCTGCTCTGGTAATACAAACTCTTCG
>DYCT01000221.1:2560-3893 GCA_019417975.1 Bacteroides sp. | reverse complement strand
CTAGTTCTATTGTTTAACTTTTAATTTTTCGGTAAAAATTTACCGAAGTATTATTCATAATATCTGCACATTTAATAATAGATTGTGCAAATATATAGGTTTATAGGTATTGGGCAAACTAAAAAGAGGGGAAAATGTCAGAATAAGACATTTTCTCCTCTTTTTTTATGCGCTTTTAGCAGGCGGGTAGGGGCTACTTATTCTTTTGTACCGAAATATCTTAGGAACTGAGTGCGTTCAAACATGTTGATGCCTTCTATTTTTTTAGCATTCATCAATCCCTTGAATTGAGCTATTTGCTGATAACCTTTTTTCTGCATCCAGGTTTCAACTGTTTTTTTCATGGTATTGATGATTTCATTGCTATTTTGGTAGATAGCGCTACATACTTCTACAGCGGTTGCACCTGCCAGAATTGACTTAATCACTGCATTGCCATCGTGTACTCCGCCTGAGATGGCGTAATCCAGCTTATCTACAGTAGCAGATGCGATACCTGTCCAACGCAAAGAAGTAGCTAAATCAGCCGGATTGCTAAATACTTCACCCGAAGTGTATTCCATTGTATCAATATTGATGTCGGGCTGATAGAAACGGTTAAACAATACGACAGCTGCTGCACCATTGGCATATAGCTGGTTAATGAGTGCAATTGGATTAGTTAGATTGCTGCCCAGTTTTACGATAACCGGTAATTTAACTTTTTCCTTGATGCTTTTCAGAATATCAATGTGTTGTTGTTCGAATTCGCCGTAAGTTGATTTCGGATTGGTTTGTACGGCTAAGATATTAATTTCTAGAGCATCGGCTCCGGCTTCCTCCATTTTGAGAGCGAAATCAGTCCATTCGGCATTGTTATAGCAGTTGATGCTGGCAATAACAGGGATGGTGCATGATTCTTTGGTATCTTTAATTAGATTGATAAATTCGTTCAAGTGGTGTGAACGTACATATTGATTCAGATAGTCCATGCTTTCTGGAGAATCAATAGATGCGCTGTCCAAATGTCCGGCTTCTAAAAGAATTTGTTCTTCGAAGAGCGATTTTAGTACGATAGCTCCTGCGCCGGCCTCTTCTAATTTCTTGTTTTTAATTGCACTGTTGGTCAGTCCGGAACTGCTGACAATAATCGGATTTTTTAAATTCAATCCGGCAAATGTTGTTTTTAATAAGTCCATAGCTTTTCTATTTATTAATAGTTTCTTTCTCCAAAAATTTTGGTGCCGATGCGTACCAAAGTGCTTCCTTGTTTGATAGCCAAATGGTAATCGTGTGTCATTCCCATTGAGATTTCTTTGAACTGCTCGTTGTCTTTGAAGTAGATGTCTTTTAC
>DYCT01000221.1:0-2550 GCA_019417975.1 Bacteroides sp. | reverse complement strand
GTCTTTTACTTCTTGGAAGAAACTGTGCAATGAATGAAACTCATTGGCGATTTGTTGACTGTTGTCTGTATTAGTGGCCATGCCCATTAGTCCCGCCACTTGCACATTGTTTAATTGCTTCCATTCGCCTTTTTGCAACATTTCGCGACATTCATCGAAGCTGAATCCGAACTTGGTCTCTTCTTGTGCGATGTGTATCTGTAGCAGGCAGGGGATGATACGTCCGGCTTTTGCTGCATGCTTGTTGACTTCTTCCAGCAGTCTGTAGGAGTCTATTCCATGAATCATGGCTACATAGGAAGCCATGTATTTTATTTTATTTGTTTGCAAGTGGCCGATAAAATGCCATTGGATGTCTTTGGGGAGTGCTTCGTATTTATCGGTCATTTCTTGCACTTTACTCTCTCCGAAGATGCGTTGTCCGGCTTCGTAGGCTTCTTGCAAGGCTTCTTTTGGGTGGAATTTTGATACGGCCACAAGGCGTACCCCTTCCGGAAGTTCAGCCAAGATGTTTTTAATGCTTTCCTGTATCATAACTATTCAAACCATTGTTTTTATTGTTGTCCGGCCTCTGGGAATTCGGGTTTCTCATCGGGAGTTACGCCAAAGGGGAATACGTCCATGATGAGTGTTTCGGCTACGGAGGCTATTACATAGTCGGCCATTGTACCTTTCATACCTTCATCCAATTTCTTCACTGCATCGCGTAGGTCGGATGCTTGTACCAGTATGTTGGTAGCTGTCTTTTTCTCAGCTCCGCTTTTCTCGTCAAGGGTGATGAAGTAGAGCTTGCATTTAAACCAGCGGTCGGCCGATTCTTCTGTACTGCTGAATAGTTCGCTATAGTTTGCTCGTTTGATGTCGGATACGGTAAATTCTCCAGAGATAAACGGAGATATTTCTTCGATGATGCGTGCTTCTGCTTCAGTAAAGCTGAGCGCGTCTACCAGATAAGGTTCTGTGACTTTTTTGTTCAATCCGTTTTCCATCACTTTCTCATATCTGATTTTGCATTCGAACCATGTATGCATTGCCATAATTGTCTTTATTATTTAGTAAATAGTCAATATTGTGATTAAAATTGTTGCAAATATACCCAAAGGAAATGAGAAGCGGATATTTTTTCTTTCTTTTTTCTGGAGAGGTAATGAAAGCGAAAAGGATAAGAGAGGAGAAAGATTGCCTTCGGATTATAACGACCGAGCGTGGCAGGGCGATTCTCGAAAAATCTTCTGTCACGCTCGGTTGATGTGTGTATGCTAAACGGTTGCCCTATGTGTTTTGCTTATAAAAATCTTCTCCTACTTTTTATGTTATAATAAAGGCGAACCGTTTGTGTACGGTTAATTGAAATAATATAAGAACAAAGCAGTCCCTTCCAATGCTTTTTTCTTTTCTCCTTCTATTTCAAGTGCGAATTTGATTTCTGCTTTGGCTACTCCGCGCAGGTTGCTCAGCGATTGTAAGTCGGCTACCAACCGGATGCGTTGTCCGGAGAGGACAGCCTGTCCGAATTTCATTTTTTCGATGCCGTAGTTAATCATCATCTTCAAGTTGTTCACTTCGATGATTTGATTCCATAAGTAAGGCAACATGGATAGGGTGAGGTAGCCGTGAGCAATGGTGCTCTTAAAAGGGCTTTCAGCCTTAGCCTTTTCAGTGTCTACATGAATCCACTGATGGTCTAAGGTGGCGTCGGCAAAGAGGTTGATTCGTTCTTGGGTTAATTCTACATAATCAGATATTCCGATGTTTTTGCCTATTAATTTTTCGAACTCTTCATACGAGTTAATAATTACTTTTCCCATTTTATTGTTTTCTTTTTTGGCTGTTCGTATTCCAATAGCAATTATATCACTTTTACAAAAATACTACGACCGGCTCGAATATACAAATGAATTTTTCGGTATAAATGTTCTTTTTATCTTTTGTACCTAAAGAGGCGTTGTTTATCGCATGTATTTCTTTACTATTTTATTTACTATAGTGTTGCTGTGATGCGGTAAGTTTTAGGAGTCGTTATCTTTATTGGATTTCTATTGGGAGCGAGAATGATTATAATAAATAAAGCAGGCGTTAACCTGCTTTATTTTTGAGCCGAAACCCGGACTCGAACCGGGGACCTATTCATTACGAATGAATTGCTCTACCAACTGAGCCATTTCGGCTTGTTTCCTTTGTTTTGCGATGCAAAGGTATAATACTTTTTTGATATATGAAGTGAAAGTGATGTTTTTTTTCTGGGTGATGAGGGGAGAAACGACTAATGACAAAATGTTAGTTTGTTGCTTTTGCATATTTAATCACTCTGAGAATTGCGTATTTTAAACCAACGATAGATGATGCTGCAAAAATGAAAATTAGAAATACACAAACTGTTGTATAGTGGTGTGCTTCAGTGAAATAAATACTTTTTGAGATAGGAAATAGAGCTTCGAAAAGCTTGAAAAAACAAGATTTGCTCCTATATGATGCGATTTTTCTCTCTTTTTCAATTTCACTACTGTCCCGTTAAAGTAGACTAATCGCTCTTTGAATTAATTGAAATAC
>DYCT01000220.1 GCA_019417975.1 Bacteroides sp. | reverse complement strand
GCATTGTAACAAACATAAATTTGTTTATACCGAATAAGATTCCTTCCGGAGAAAAGGTTTTCTACAATGTCCCTATCCCGTCCGATTTGGTCTATGTGATAGAAGGGACAAATGGGAAAGAAAAAGAGGTCAGAATGGTAGATTCGGGGTTTTGGAAATCCTGCTTTTGGAAAGAAAGGAAATAACCAAACAACGTTGCAGGCGGTAAAGAAGAAAATAGCTCATTACCGCCTGCAACGTTGTTTTACGCTTTTAATATGAAATTTATCTGATACTTTTGTGCCATATTTGATACATTATGGCACAAAAAGATATCTATAAAAAACTGTGTTTAGACAATAGTTCAGAAGAAGTTCTGAAAGGTAAAGAAGGAAATATCATCCCCCCACCGGAGAAAGAGCCCCTATGGAAAGGCTTTTTGGAGAAGTTTAAAGACCCGCTGATAATAGTCTTACTGGTCGTATTCTTCTTTTCGATAGTAGTTTCAACATACGAAGTTTTCTATCAAGGTGCATCATACAGTTCGTACATCGAACCCTGTGGCGTACTTGTTGCGTTATTATTGGCAACAGGAGTTGGTTTCTGGTTTGAAGTAAAAGCAGCCAAGGAGTTTGACGTGCTCAACCAAGTCAAGAACAAGCGCAAAGTCAAGGTCATTAGAATGGTCGATGGAAAGGTCACGACAATCTATGTACCCAAACACGATGTAGTGGTCGGAGATATAGTAAAGTTGGAGAGCGGAGATGAAATTCCAGCAGACGGTATTCTTCTTACGGCCAACAATCTAAAAGTAGATGAGTCAAACTTCACCGGTGAACTATATGCATCAAAGAATGTAGAAGGCATTACCGACGACAAGGAAGTGGCTTATCCTGCCAATATGCTGCTTCGTAGTTCGACCGTCATCGAAGGTGAAGCTGTGATGCAGGTTCAAAAAATCGGAATCGAAACAGAAGAAGGCAAAGGGGTATTGCAAGCCAATGAAGACAATAACATCAAAACGCCTCTAAACAAACAGCTCGACGAACTTGGCAAGTTTATTTCATATGCAAGCTTTGTCATTGCAGGTCTGATAGTAGTCGGCAGATTGACTTATTACTATCTGACTGTAGGGAGTGTTGGCAATTTTGAATGGATTGGATTCTTCGATGTGCTGCTCAATTCCATTATGATAGCTGTGGCACTGATTGTTGTCGCTGTCCCCGAAGGACTTCCGATGAGCGTCACCGTAAGCCTGGCACTAAGTATGCGCAAGATGCTGAAAGAGAACAACCTTGTGCGCAAACTTCATGCTTGTGAAACCATGGGCGCTGCCACAGTAATCTGTACCGACAAGACAGGCACACTCACCGAAAACAAAATGCAAGTAGTCGAGTGTTGGCCAAAAGAAGGAATAAATATGGAGCTGTTGGCCAAGAGTATCTCTATCAACACCACAGCAAGCCTCTCGACAGATGCAAACGGCATAAGTCAGACCATCGGCAACCCCACCGAAGGGGCATTGCTTAAATGGATTTCAGAAAAAGGCTTTGACTTCGAAGACATCAGAGAAAATGCCAACATTGTAAATGTCGTCCCTTTCTCAACAGAAATAAAGAGAATGGAGACTACTACAGCCGAGGGCGAACGATTCATCAAGGGAGCTCCCGAAGTCGTGATTGAGATGTGCGATGACTTCAGCCTCCTGAATAAAGATGAAGCTCTTGCTCTATTGAAGAAATATCAAAGCAAAGGGATGCGTACCCTTGCCTTTGCATACAAAAGCAACGAGCACCTTACCTTGCAAGCCATTGTGGCAATAGCCGACCCCGTGAGAAGCGATGTGGCGGAAGCCATCAACATCTGTAGAAACAATGCGCACGTACGTGTCATCATGGTGACCGGCGATAATGCACTTACCGCAAGCGAGATTGCCTGCCAGGCAGGACTTGTCAAACGTAATGAAAATGCGATTGCACTCACAGGAGCAGAGTTTGAGGCAATGACCGACGAAAAAGCCAAAGAAATAATAGGCAATCCCGATTTCAAGATTCTCTCGCGTGCCAAGCCGAATGACAAAGCCAGACTTGTCGGTTTGCTTCAGGAACTCGGAGAAGTGGTAGCCGTCACAGGCGATGGGACAAACGATGCACCGGCCTTGAAAAAAGCCCAGGTGGGACTCTCTATGGGCGATGGAACATCAAGAGCTAAGGAAGCCAGCGACATTACCATCATTGACAACTCGTTTGCAAGCATCAACACCGCAATACTTTGGGGACGCTCATTGTATCTCAACATCCGCCGATTCATCATTTTCCAGATGACTATCAATGTAGCAGCTTGCCTCATCGTCTTATACGGTGCGTTCATGGGATTGGATTCTCCGCTGAATGTCACCCAAATGCTTTGGGTAAACTTGATTATGGACACTTTCGCAGCTATGGCATTGTCGTCCTTACCAACCGACCCGCGAGTGATGAACGACCACCCAAGAAAGACCGACAGCAAGATAATAGATGGCAGCATGACAAAGATGATTCTTGGCATCGGCCTGTTCTTCTTCGTAATACTCGTCGGTATATGGCAGATGCTGAGCCATAACAACTATACAAGTTTCGAGGCATTGCTGAATGATTTCAGCTTTAGCCGTCTGATGGACTTCTCGGTAACCACCCATGTACGCAACCCTTATGAGCTGGGCATCTTCTTTACCTTCTTCGTTCTGTTGCAATTATGGAACATATTCAATGCCAGATATTTCCGTACAGGCAGAAGTTTGACAGAAGACTTGATAGAGATGATTAAGCACCCTTCATCTTTCAACAAGTACTACAGCACTGGATTTGTCTCCATAATCTTCGTGATTCTCGTTGGCCAGATTTTGATAACCAATGTCTTTGGAGAGTTGTTTGGAGTGGAAGCCCTGTCGCTTAAAGACTGGTTACTATTAATCGCTGTCACCAGTCCCATTCTACTGATTGGCGACATACTTCGACTACTCAAAAACAGGTTCATAAAACGTTCGTAAAGAACACCCATCACACACAGATAAAATTCAACAGCCCACCCATAAGCAGAAAGGATAAGTTACTGAATTATAAACAATAGCATCGTACTACTCCTTACTGCAAAGGCTGGAGCTTTTCTCTACTCTTATTACGAATCTATTATTAATCGGTTGCATGACAAGCGTCAACAGACCGGATGGCAGTCTTTAAACAATGCAAGGTGAAAGATATGATATACCCAATTTAACCGATTTGTCATTCCATAAAAATAAATAAGTCGTTCAGACTCTCTTTTACAATCATCTTATAACGGTCGAAGTAAATGTATTGAACATACGAGGTAAACATATATATTGGTCGTAGTAAGCGTGTTGAACGAACGAAATAAGACATCTTTAGTTAGGATATACAACAACTCTTGCATACTTTGTCAAGTAGAAGAGGACGTATTTCAAGTACACCTCTCCCTAATACGTTTAAAAATCAAATCTTAAGAAATAATATTCCTTACATTCTGATTTTCAAACATTCTTTCTTCTGTACCCGCGCCCTATACTTGCTTCAGGTAGTTTTTCTTGTAGAAGTATAGCGCTGTATTTGTTTGTTCATGGCTGAAAAAGTTCGGCTGATGAAATCTATTGGTACTGACCATAAACCGACAACCAATAGGCGAATGGTTCAAGGAGATATGCTACTATAGTGCCCAAGAGATTTACAATGAAATTATCAAAGGTTCTATGCCTTGAATGCTCCACTTGTCAATATTCTTGAGTTCGTCATTAGCGGTTTCTATAATGGCTCGCTTTCTAAGAAGTAATTTGTCTGAAAGTAACATCAAAAACTTGCAGAAATCATCTGCCATACAAAATATTATTGTAATTTTGGAATAGCTTTCCTATCCCCTTATA
>DYCT01000022.1:6278-12900 GCA_019417975.1 Bacteroides sp. | reverse complement strand
GGATGTCCGGCCCAAACTTTCAAGGAAGTCCAAATGTCGTTGTCATCGAGCAAAATATAATTATCGAGACACTTCGGATCGGCCATGAACCGTTCGCGGTCAATGTCTTGGTAGAGGAAGAAGCGTAAGGCTGGCGAAGCAAAAAGTTCGATTCCTTGACCGGCCAATTCTTTAGCACGGAGTAGGGCGCTGATGAGCATACGTTCGTAGGCTACCGAGGTCTTGTGTAGATATACCTGCCAGTACATCAGTCGGCGGGCGGTGAGAAAGTTTTCTATCGAATAGATGCCTTTGGCCTCCACTACCAATTGGTCGTCCTTCACATCAAGCATTTGGATGATGCGTGCAGAGCCTATATTTCCTTCGCTTACACCGGTATAGAAACTGTCACGGCGAAGGTAATCAAGACGGTCCATATCCAGTTGTCCGCTGACAAGTTGATGTAGGAACTTTTTAGGATATTCGTCTTTGAATATTTGGATGGCAAGCGTCAGTTGCCCATTCATCTCTTTATTCATTTGCTCCATGAGCATCAGCGATATTTCTTCATGGCTGATACCTTTGACGATGGTGTCTTCCAATACATGCGAGAAAGGACCGTGACCTACATCGTGCAGCAGAATGGCTATTTGTACAGCTTCGGCTTCACTGTCGAAGATGAAATTACCTTTAGCGGCAAGGTGTTTGATGGCTTCGCTCATCAAGTGGAAAGCGCCCAATGAGTGTTGGAAGCGGGTGTGTTGAGCACCGGGATACACTACCGATGAGAGTCCTACTTGTCGGATTCGGTTAAGACGTTGTAGGAAAGGATGGCGGACAATATTATAAAGCAACCCTGTTGGGATGCTGATGAATCCGAAAACAGGGTCGTTGATAATTTTACGCTTTATTACCATAGCTTTGCTTTAAAGGATGTTGCTAAGTTGCATTTCCATTTGTTGCTGTACTTTATGTGCTTCTTCGCTGGCAACTTCTGCAAAGCGTTCTGTCTTGTCGGCATAGATGATGGCGCGTGAAGAGTTGACAATGAGGCCACATGTGCTGTTCATGCCATATTTGCAAACTTCTTCAAGCGAACCGCCTTGAGCTCCGATACCTGGTACGAGCAGGAAGTGATTGGGGACTACCTTACGGATGTCGGTAAACATGCGTCCTTGTGTAGCACCTACTACATACATCATATTTTCATCGTTGGCCCATTCCTGCGATTTGCGCAATACCTTTTCAAAGAGACGCTCACCGTCTTTGTCTTCGGTCAATTGGAAGTCGTGTGAACCTTTGTTGCTGGTAAGTGCCAATAAGATAACCCATTTCCCAGGATAGGTAAGAAAAGGAGTTACACTGTCTTCACCCATATAAGGAGCTACAGTCACAGAGTCGATATCAAGCTCTTCGAAGAAGGTGCGGGCATACATAGCCGAGGTGTTTCCAATGTCACCGCGCTTGGCATCTGCAATGATGAACTGATCGGGATAGTTCTGTTTGATATAGTTGACTGTCTTTTCAAAAGCAATCCATCCCTTTACACCCATGCTTTCGTAGAATGCAAGGTTGGGCTTATAGGCGATACAGTAAGGAGCAGTAGCGTCTACGATGGCTTTGTTGAAGGCGAAAATCGGGTCTTCTTCTTTTAATAAGTGTTCCGGTATCTTTTTAATATCGGTATCCAAGCCTACGCAAAGAAATGATTTCTTGCGCTTGATGTTTTCAAAAAGTTCTTGTTTATTCATTGTTTATAGATTACTATTGAGGGTTATAATTCGGTTTCTTTCAGACGTTCTGCATTTTCTGCTACAATCAGGTGGTCAATGCAATCTTGGATATCACCGTCCATAAATGCTCCTAAATTGTAGATGGTGTAATTAATGCGGTGGTCGGTAATGCGTCCTTGGGGATAGTTGTAGGTACGGATTTTGGCAGAACGGTCACCGGTAGACACCATTGTTTTACGTTTGGAGGCAATGTCGTCGATGTATTTTTGATGTTCCTTGTCGTAGATAAATGTACGTAGACGACTCAAGGCACGTTCCTTGTTCTTGGGTTGGTCGCGTGTCTCGGTACATTCTATCAGGATTTCTTCCACTACACCTGTGTTGGGGTTTTTCCAATTGTAGCGTAGGCGTACGCCCGATTCTACCTTGTTTACGTTCTGTCCGCCGGCACCTCCACTTCGGAAAGTATCCCATTTGATTTCTCCTTCGTTGATTTCCACATCAAATGGCTCTGCTTCGGGTAGTACGGCTACTGAGGCGGCAGAGGTGTGTACACGACCCTGTGTTTCTGTAGCAGGAACACGCTGCACACGGTGTACTCCTGATTCGTATTTCAGAGTACCATATACTTTGTCGCCAGTCACAGAACATATGATTTCCTTGAAGCCACCTGCTGCTCCTTCGTTGGCACTGGAAACTTCCAATTTCCATCCTTTTACCTCACAGTATTTGGCATACATACGGAAGAGGTCTCCGGCAAAGATAGCTGCTTCATCTCCACCTGTACCTCCACGTATCTCTAAGATAGCATTGCGGTCGTCTTGAGGGTCGGCCGGGATAAGAAGCAACTTTATTTCTTCTTCGAGTTCGGGTAAACGAGTTTGGCAGGCATCCAACTCTTCGCGTGCCATTTCTTTCATTTCAGCATCCGATTCGTTGGCGATAATATCTTTGGCTTCATTTATTCCGCCTAATATTTGCAGGTATTCTTTGCGGGCATTCATCAGGTCGCCCAACTCTTTGTATTCTTTTGTCAGTTTGACATAACGCTTTTGGTCGGCAATCACTGCCGGGTCGGTAATAAGGGTTGATACTTCTTCGAAACGAGCTACCAGTCCTTCCAATTTTTCTAAAAGTGTATTGTTCTCTGCCATTAAATTTGTTACTTGTTATTTTTAGTTTGTCATTTGTATCTCAAAATATCTTAATAGATGATTTGTTCGATCACTATTATGATTGCTGCTATGATGATGGTATGCAAAAGATACCTTTCCCAATTTCGCCATGTGAATAATTTAAAATCGAGGAGATAACCTTTTCGTAATGGTGCAACTGCTAAAACGAAAAAGCAAATATAGAGCCACGCCTTTTCTTCTTTTATCATGCCTACGCCTACTAATCCGGTAATGATGGCGATAATTGCTATCATGTAGAGTGTCTCTTGGAGAATCCCTTTTTTTATTTTTGGTTTCATTAATTATAGAATTTGAATCTACTATTTCCATGCTCCAAACAGGGTTATGATGAAAAAGTAGCAGTTTGTTAATGTAGGTCAAACTTTAAGTCCCTTGGGTAACAATGATTCATTCTCTTTCTCTTTGGGAGAAATTGCATGACCGATTTGTGCTGTCGAAATCACAATAATCAGTTGCTCCAAATAATCATTATCACCGGTTAGCTATAGCTGTTACTGAAATAATGCTTACTAAAAAAGGAAATTATTAGAATAATTCTTTCTTGCATCTTGCTTTCATGGCGATGTGCAATAAACAAACGGCAGAAGTCCGACTCTTTGATATAAAGGGAGCGTACTTCTGCCGTAGAGGGTTTGCTAGTAGTTGAACTCTCCAAACTCAGAACGGATAATCAACTCTTTATGGTCGCTTTCTTCTATACGTCCAATGATTTGAGCGTCAATATTGAAACTCTTGGAGATGGCGATAACCTCCTCGGCATGTTCGGGCGAGAGGTAAACTTCCAAACGATGTCCCATATTGAACACTTTGTACATTTCTGCCCAATCGGTATCGCTTTGCTCTTTGATGGTACGGAACAAAGGAGGTACCGGGAAGAGGTTGTCTTTGATGACACGACAATTGTCGCCTACAAAATGGAGTACCTTGGTCTGGGCTCCACCTGAGCAGTGTACCATACCGTGGATTTCAGGACGTAGAGCATCAAGAAGTTTTTTCACTACCGGTGCATATGTACGTGTAGGTGAAAGTACTAGCTTGCCTGCATCTAGCGGACTGCCTTCTACTGTATCGGTCAGTTTCAGTTTGCCACTGTATACCAGTTCATCGGGCACTGCCTTGTCGTAGCTTTCCGGATATTTCTCTGCTAAGTATTTGGAGAATACATCGTGGCGAGCTGAAGTAAGTCCATTACTTCCCATACCTCCGTTGTATTCTTTTTCGTATGTAGCTTGTCCGTATGAAGCCAATCCTACGATGACATCTCCCGGACGGATGTTGGCATTGTTGATGACGTCTGCCCGTTTCATGCGGCAAGTTACGGTCGAGTCTACAATGATAGTGCGTACCAAGTCGCCTACATCGGCTGTTTCTCCACCTGTGGCATATACACCTACACCCATATTGCGTAGTTCTGCCAGCAACTCATCCGTACCGTTAATGATGGCTGAAATGACTTCGCCCGGTACTAGCATTTTATTACGTCCGATGGTAGAAGATACCAAGATGTTATCGACAGCTCCTACACAGAGTAGGTCGTCGATGTTCATAATCAAGGCATCTTGTGCAATACCTTTCCATACAGATATGTCGCCTGTCTCTTTCCAATATAGATAGGCCAAAGAGGATTTTGTTCCTGCTCCATCGGCATGCATGATGTTGCAATACTCGGGGTCGCCTCCTAAAATATCAGGAATAATTTTGCAGAAAGCTTGCGGGAATATTCCCTTATCAATGTTCTTGATAGCGTTGTGTACATCTTCTTTAGAAGCTGATACGCCACGTTGCATGTATCTTTGATTGCTCATACGCTAATTGGGTGTTATAAAGTTCTTGTTTTCAACTTGCAAAGTTATGTTTTTTTTTTGTATCGACAATAGAAACAGCAGTCTTACCTTTGAAAAGAGTGTAATGCCTTCGTGTTTGAGGATGCAGAATACTTTTTGTATAGCTTCCTGTCTAAATAGAAGGGCTGGGTCCGTTAATGTATTTCTCTACAAAATTACGGACTCTTTGTACATATTCTGTTTGTTCTTCTTTGTAAGAAAGAGCGTGCTTTACTCCCGGTACAAGCCAAAGTTCCTTGGGTGATGATTTAGCTTCGTAAAGAGGATGTACCATCCAGGTCGGTACAAAGTCATCGGCATCGCCATGGATGAAAAACATCGGCAGTTGGCATTTGGCTACTTGTTTCAGCGCAGAAGCTTCGCGGAAAGACCATCCGTATTTTAGTTTACAAAGCCAGCTGGTAGTATACATCAATGGGAATGCTGGCAGATGGAATGTTTCTTTCAGCTCGTGTGAAAATTCATCCCAAACCGATGTGTAGCCACAGTCTTCTACATAGCATCGCATATAAGGGCGTTGGGGCTGTTCACCGGAGACCATCATGGTGGTAGCTGCTCCCATTGAGATGCCGTGTACGACCATGCGGGTAGAGTCGCCGTAGATATGGTTGGCTATATCCATCCATCTGAGTACATCCAGGCGGTCGTTCCATCCCATTTGGATATATTCACCTTCGCTTTGTCCGGTATTGCGCAAGTCGGGTAGCAAGATGTTATACCCCATTTCGTGACTATATAGATGACCTATCATAAACATGCGGATGGCATTGTCGGTATAGCCATGCACGATGACTGCTGTTTTTGCTGTAGGAACAGCAGCTTTTACATAAAAAGCATGTAGACGAGTACCGTCATCGGCTTTGATAAACGTATCTTTGAGTGCAGATACTTGGTTCAGGCTGTCGATCCAGGATTTCAGATGTGGATATTTCTCATACATATAGGAGTACGAACTTTCTAAATGCTTACCTCGGTTTTCGGGGGTCAGTGAGTAGCTGAGCATATAGAAACTGGCGCCTATGATGATTATCAAAAGTGCGGTCGCTGAAATAAGAATCCAACGTATAAGTTTTTTCATATCAGTATGCTTTTATTTATTCCAAAATTCCCAACTGGCAAATGCTTGTAACAAGAGCATTTCCAGACCGTTTTTTACAATCGCTCCTTGTGCTGCTCCTTTTTTCATGAACAGTGTTTTGTCGGGGTTATAGAGTAAATCATAAAGCAGGTGGTCGGGGGTGAGGCATTCGTAGGGAATATTAGGACATTCATCCACCTTTGGATACATACCCAGTGGGGTGCAGTTGACGATGACATGATGGTCGGCCATGACAGCCGGAGTCAGCATGTCGTAAGTCAATCGGTCTGGAGCACAGCTTCGGCTTACATAAGTAGGCTTTAATCCTAATTTCTTAAGTCCGTGAAAGATGGCTTTGGCTGCACCGCCTGTACCCAATACCAATGCTTTTTGATGTTTCTGTTTAAGCAATGGTTCTATGGAACGCATGAAGCCGATGATGTCCGAATTGAAGCCAATCAGTTTGACTTTTTCTTTTTGACGGACGATTTTGATGACATTGATAGCTCCAATAGGGAGAGATTCTGCATCTATTTCATCTAGATAGGGGATAACTTTTTCTTTGTAAGGGATGGTTACGTTCAGTCCTTCTAATTCCGGGTTTTCAGTGATAACCTCTTGGATGTCTTTGACTGTTGGTATTTGGAAATTGATATATTCCGCATCAATACCTTCGCTTAGAAGCTTTTCATTGAAAAAGCTTTGTGAGAAAGAGTGGCTGAGTGGGTAACCGATTAAACCATACTTTTTCATAGGACGGAGATTTAGATTATTTGGTTGCTGTATAAAGTG
>DYCT01000022.1:0-6268 GCA_019417975.1 Bacteroides sp. | reverse complement strand
CCCTGCTTTTTTCAAGATACCTTCCATGACTTCTCCTTGTGGAAAAGCTTTGATAGAGGCTGGTAGGTAATGATAAGCATCGCGGTCTTTTGAGAGCAGTTTCCCTATTGATGGTATTATAAGTTTGGAATAAAGATGATAACATTGTTTTATCGGGAATTGAGTAGGGGTGGACAACTCCAGAATGACCAATTTGCCTTGCGGGGTAAGTACGCGGTGCATTTCGCGTAAGGCTTTGTCTAAGTTCTCAAAGTTGCGTACGCCGAATGCCACAGTCACGGCATCAAAGCTTTCATTGGCAAAAGAGAGTTGTGTACAATCTTCTTTAGTAAAGGAAATCTGTTGGCTTAGACCGGCTTTTTTTACTTTGGCTACTCCTATTTGCATCATTCCCTCCGAGATGTCGCAACCGATCAGTGTGTCGGGATGTAGCGCTTGGTAAGTGAGTAAGGCAAAATCGCCTGTACCGGTGGCTATGTCGAGGATGCGTTTCGGGTGGAATGGATGTAATTGTTTGATGGCTTTGCGTCGCCAGCTTCTGTCTATACCTAGTGATAGGGTGTGGTTGAGGCGGTCGTATTCCGGGGCGATGTTGTCGAACATCTTTTCTACTTGTACACTTTTCTTTTCAGTGTCGTTGTAAGGTTTGATGCTTTCTTGCAAATAGGCCATTGTCTCTATCTATAAAAGGTATAAGCCTTGATGCGAGTTTGAAAATGATTTTAAGGAATCATTCAGCTTACGCTTCAAGGCTTATTGGATTTATTTATTTAAGTATTCAGTTACGTTCTTTTCGATACGCGCTGCTATGTCGCTTGTATTTTCTTTCACAAATTTCTCACCTGTGATATGTTCGTACAGCTCGATATAACGTTCGCTGATGCTTTCTACGATGGCATCGGTCATTTCCGGAACTTGTTGTCCTTCTTTTCCTTGGAATCCGTTATCCATCAGCCATTCGCGAACAAACTCTTTAGAAAGCTGTTTTTGAGGTTCACCTTTTTCAAATCGTTCCTGATAGCCTTCGCTGTAGAAGTAGCGGCTGGAGTCGGGGGTATGGATTTCGTCCATCAGGTAGATTGTACCGTTGTGTTTACCGAATTCATATTTTGTATCAACCAAAATCAATCCGCGTTCAGCTGCAATCTCTGTACCGCGTTTGAAAAGAGCCAAAGTATATTTCTCTAATGTCGCATATTCTTCAGGAGTAGCTAATCCTTTAGCCAAAATTTCTTCTTTAGAGATGTCGGCATCGTGCTCACCGATTTCAGCTTTGGTAGTTGGAGTGATAATCGGTTCTGGAAATTTCTGGTTTTCTTTCATGCCTTCCGGTAAGCGTACACCGCAGATTTCGCGTACACCGCTTTTGTAAGCACGCCACGCGCTACCGCAAAGGTAACCGCGTACAATCATTTCTACTGGGAAACCTTCACACATCACACCTACAGTGACCATAGGGTCGGGAGTTGCAAGCTTCCAGTTTGGACAGATGTCAGTAGTAGCATCCAAAAATTTGGCTGCGATTTGGTTCAGCATTTGTCCTTTAAAAGGAATACCTTTGGGAAGTACCACATCGAAAGCCGAGATGCGGTCGGTAGCTACCATGACCAGTTGTTCACCTTTGATGTTGTACACATCGCGTACTTTCCCATGATAGACACTTTTTTGTCCGGGGAAGTTGAATTCAGTTGCTGTTAATGCTTTCATATAAGTATATATCTAAAAACTATAATTTATATTCTTGATGTTAGTTGTTTTGCTTCTTTTCTTCTTTCTTTTTCTCGTGCTCTACTTTTTGTTCTTTGTCGAACTTTTCGTAAGCTTCCACAATCCGTGTAACGAGTTTGTGGCGCACAATATCTTTCTTGTTCAGTTCGATGAAGCTGATTCCCTTTACTCCTTTTAGGATGCGCATGGCCTGTACCAAACCGGAAGTCTGCGAACTGGGCAGGTCGATTTGTGTCATATCGCCGGTAACAATCATTTTTGTATTCATACCCATACGAGTGAGAAACATTTTGATTTGTTGGGTTGTAGTGTTTTGCGCTTCATCCAAGATAACAACTGCGTCGTTGAGTGTTCGTCCGCGCATGAATGCTAATGGAGCAATCTGGATGATGTTGAGCTCCATGTATTCTTTTAGCTTAGCGGCCGGAATCATGTCTTGCAATGCATCGTAGAGAGGTTGCAAGTATGGGTCTATCTTGTCTTTCATATCACCGGGCAGGAAACCTAATTTTTCTCCGGCTTCTACAGCAGGGCGACTTAAGATGATTTTCTTGATTTCTTTATTCTTGAGTGCTTTTACTGCCAGGGCGATAGCTGTATAGGTCTTTCCTGAACCGGCCGGACCGATGGCAAAAATCATATCGTTCTCAGTAAAGGATTTTACCAGTTTCATCTGATTTTCGCTGCGTGGAGTAATTGGTTTCCCAGTTACGCTGTATACGATGACATGGTCGCTTTTAGCCACTTGCGGTGATTGACCTTTGATGATGCTGATGATAGCCTCTTCGTTTAGCGAGTTGTATTGGGTACAATGTTTTTCTAATGCAATGATGTGCTCTTCAAAGGCACACATTTCCTCTTCATCGCCCATGACCTTGATGACATTGTCGCGAGCAACGATTCTTAATTTTGGATATAGGGTTTTTATCAATTGGATGTTGGCATTGTTTACACCGTAGAAGATGACAGGAGCCACATCCTCCAAAACAATATGTTTTTCTATCATTGAATCAAATAAGATACTCTCGTATCTGGTTCTTATAATTTCTCTGCAAATTTAAACAAACGTTTTGGATTACTTCGCTTGTTCTGTCATTTTTTGTATTTTTGCATCAAAAACGAGAAGTGTTATGAAGTTATTAATCTCTCTGTTGTTGGTAGTGAGTTCTTTTGCATTGTGGTCGTGTGGCGACAAGGGGAAGGCGGAAGTAGCTTCGACAGTTGATATAAAACGTACTTATACGAAGATAAAAGGAGTGCAGAGTTATCGTCGTACGTTTGGCGATTTGAATGATGCACATTTGAAGATGGCTGTTCACAAAGGAATTAAACCTTTATCAGGGCGTGATGAGGCTGATTCTATGCGACTGAATTTACTAAAAGTAGTTCCTAATGGATATTTTGCGATGGATTCTCTGACTCATTCCATTCCTTACCTGGTGCCTTCGGCCAGTGTCTTGCTTACTAAAATAGGAAAGAATTTTCAGGATTCTTTGGTCCGGAAAGGTTTGGCTCCCAATCGTATTATTGTGACAAGTGTGTTGCGAACAAAACACGATGTTAAAAGATTGCGTCGTCGTAATGTAAATGCTTCGCTTAATTCGGCTCATTTTTATGGTACTACATTTGATATCAGTTATCGACGCTTTGAACCGGTGGATGCAATGTTGGGAGAAGAAGATTCCGGAAAGCTGAAAATGGTGTTGGCCGAGGTGTTGCGCGATTTGCGGAAGAAAGAATGGTGCTACATAAAGTATGAAGTTAAGCAAGGATGTTTCCACATCACTTCCTGTCTATAAATAGGTATATATGATGCAGCGTTATTTTATTGATTTGGCCTACGAAGGAACTCGCTATCATGGTTGGCAGATCCAGCCCAACGGTATCAGTGTGCAAGAATGTTTGATGAAAGCTCTTTCTACTTTTCTGCGGAGAGAAGTGGAGGTGACGGGGGCCGGACGTACAGATGCCGGAGTGCATGCTGTGCACATGATTGCTCATTTCGATTCGGAGACTCCGATTGATGCCGATAAGCTGACCGACAAGCTAAACCGTTTGTTGCCTCCCGATATTTCTGTTTATGGTATCAGACAAGTGCATCCGGATGCTCATGCTCGTTTTGATGCTGTTTCGCGTACATATAAATATTGCATAACAACAGCCAAATATCCATTCGACCGACATTTGAAATGTCGGGTGTTTGGGAGGTTGGATTTTGATGCGATGAATGAAGCCGCTCGGACGTTGTTTGAATATACCGATTTTACCAGCTTTAGTAAGTTGCATACCGATGTCAAGACAAACAATTGTCGGATTATGCAAGCCGAATGGATACAGGTGAGCGATACCGATTGGGAATTTATGATTCAGGCCGATCGTTTCTTGCGTAACATGGTACGTGCCATTGTCGGTACATTGCTCGAAGTGGGACGTGGGAAACTGACGGTAGATGGTTTTCGGAAAGTGATAGAACAGAAAGACCGTTGTCGGGCCGGTAGTTCTGTGCCTGGTCAGGCTTTGTTCCTAATGGATGTAGCTTATCCCGAGTCGCTGTTTGTTTAATCGAAAAGAAATAAGAGTATGTGGTTAGCATTGGCTTTTCTCTCAGCAGCGTTGCTGGGATTTTATGATGTGTTTAAGAAAAAATCGTTGAAGAACAATGCGGTGATTCCGGTACTGTTTTTGAATACTTTGTTCTCCAGTCTGATATTCCTGCCTTTTATCCTACTTTCTGTACCCGAAGTCGGGGTGATACAGCAGGGATTGTTTCATGTGCCGGTTGTCGATTGGAGTGTACATCGGTTTATCTTGCTTAAGTCGCTTATTGTGTTGTCATCGTGGATGCTTGGTTATTTCGGAATGAAACATCTTCCGCTTACCATTGTAGGGCCTATTAATGCCACCCGTCCTGTGATGGTATTGGTTGGAGCAATGTTTGTTTTTGGAGAGCGTCTGAATCTTTATCAGTGGGTAGGAGTGTTGCTTGCGGTTGTCTCTTTCTTTATGTTGAGTCGTTCCGGTAAAAAGGAAGGAATTGATTTCAAACACAACAAATGGATTCTTTTTATTGTTTTGGCTTCTGTGTTGGGGGCTGTGAGCGGACTTTATGATAAGTTCTTGATGCAGCGCTTTGATCGTATGGCTGTGCAGTCTTGGTATAACATTTACCAGTTGTTTATGATGGGTGGAGTTTTGCTTCTGTTGTGGTATCCCATCCGTAAACGTACTACGCCTTTTCATTGGGATTGGTGTATTTTACTTATCTCTCTTTTCTTAAGTGCTGCCGATTTTGTATATTTTTATGCGTTGTCATTAGACGATGCGATGATTTCTATCGTTTCGATGGTGCGGCGTGGTAGTGTAGTGGTCAGCTTCTTGTTTGGAGCTATGCTTTTCCGTGAAAAGAATTTAAAAAGCAAGGTTGTCGATTTGGCCTTGGTGTTAATCGGAATGTTCTTCTTATATTTGGGTTCAAAATAGAATAATGTGATTATGAGAATATTTTTCTTAAGCTTGTTTTGGGTCGGAACGTTTGCACTTCAAGCGCAGACGCTTCGTTCACTGTTTGTGAATATGCCCGATTCGCTCAGCCTGTTGCTTACCAAAAACGACAAGGCTGATTTTGTTGATTTCTTGGATAGTCAAATGAAAGCGCGAGTAAAGAATAAGTTTGAAGGTGTATCTGAACTGAAAGTGCTGACGTCGGATTATTTGCAGCTTCAAGTCACATCTGTGAGTACATTACAACTGAAACTTCTTTCGGTAAACGATTCTACGCAGGTGATATTTGCAGTTGAAACATTTAGAGGTCCGGCATCCGATTCACATCTTTCTGTATACAACTCAAATTGGAAACCTTTGGCTGTGGCTGATTATATGGAAGCGTTGCCAGTGCAGACAGACTTTCTACTGACATCGGATACAATAGATGTAGAAAAGCGCGATGCGGCTTTGCGGTATGCTGATTTGTTTTTGATGGAAGCAAACTTAGATGCAGGTACGGCCGAGTTGAAATTTACCTATACAACTCCTGATTATATGGATAAGGAATCTGCCAATGAATTGCGACCTTATCTTGTAGCGGAACCGTTGAAGTATGTATGGCAATCCGGACGTTTTGTCCGGCAGTTTTAAGGTTTGCTAAACAATACCTGAAGGAGAGTGCTGGAAATAATGGAGATGTTTTTTTTGAGTAAAGCAGATTTTTCACTGAAAAGGATATAAAAAAAGGCTGTCCGCAAGACAGCCTTTTTTTATATTTAAAGAAAAGTGATTATTTCTTTTTGCGGTTACCGTAGCGGCTCATGAACTTATCTACGCGACCAGCAGTGTCGACCAATTTAGACTTACCAGTATAGAACGGGTGAGAAGAGCTTGAAATTTCAAGCTTGATCAATGGATAAGTTTCGCCTTCAAATTCGATTGTCTCTTTAGTTGCACAAGTTGAGCGAGACAAGAACATATCACCGTTTGACATGTCTTTGAATACCACCGGACGGTATGATTCTGGATGAATACCCTTTTTCATTTTTTATATATC
>DYCT01000219.1 GCA_019417975.1 Bacteroides sp. | reverse complement strand
GAGAGAAGCAATGCATCAACGCTTCTTTTCCACCTCTTTGTTTTTTATACCCTCATGCCTTGTCGCTGGATTTTATGTTCCAATTCATTTCAGATAAATTCAATGAAATGACGGCTTGTGTCGCGACTTTTCGTGGAAAGAATCTTCTATCTCGTATAACTTTGATAACTTTACAACGAATTTGTATAAATCATAAACATCTGATAATATCAATTGTTCAAGCGTGAGGCTTATGTTGTTTTATATCAACTTGTTAACGAATAATTAATTTTAATACTGAAAAAATCAATACTAATTCTAACTATGCTACGTAAAGTATTACCTTTTTTGTTGCTGCTCGTTTCGATGACAGTATCGGCACAAGAATATGTGCGAAAAACCAATCTACCGACGGTATATATCAATACCTTCAACAATGCTCCCATCATGAGCAAGGAGGTGTATATATATGCCACCATGCACTATGTAGACGAAAAGGACAAGATAACCGTCTACGACTCGCTGCAAATACGTGGACGAGGCAATTCTACATGGAGACTGGCAAAGAAACCATACAGGGTGAAGTTTAAAACCAAGCAAAAATTCCTTGGTAAGGGACGTGCCAAGGCAAAAAGCTGGACTTTCATCGCAAATGCAGGCGACAAGACATTGATGCGCAATGCAGTAACATCGCTTATGGGAGAATTTACCGGTATGAAGTTTAATCCTGCCGCCAAGTTTGTAGACCTTGTGCTCAACGATACCTATATGGGTAACTATCAGATTAGCGACCAAATGGAGGTGAGAACAGGTCGTGTGGAAATTAAGGAGCAAGACTTGCCACTTACCGATGCCTCTGATATCACCGGTGGGTACTTCCTCGAGGTGGATGGGTTTGAGGATGGCAACTGCTTCACGACAAGCCGCTATAATGTGCCTATCCGCATTCACTATCCCGACGATGATGAAATCTCACATTCGCAAAACCAATATATCAAGAACTATATCGCAAAGTTTGAGAGTGTATTGGCTTCGGAGGAATTTGCCGATCCCGATAAAGGCTATCGTCACTGGGTGGATAGCGTGTCGCTGGCCAACTGGTATATCTGTACGGAGCTGACAGCGAACATCGATGGTTTCTATAGTACTTATTTCTATAAGGAACAAGCCGACTCGCTGCTCTATTGGGGACCATTGTGGGACTATGATATAGCATACAACAACGACCGGCGAAAACCGGAAGCGACAACCCGACTTATGACAGACTATGGCTATGGCCAGACCAAAGAGTGGGTGAACCGTATGTGGGACGACCCTTGGTTTGTAAATCTCATCAACCGACGTTACAATGAACTACTCGATGCTGGTATCGTGGACTATCTACAAACCAAGGTTGATAGTATAAGCGACCTCATCGCGAGTTCGCAAGAACTTAACTATCAAATGTGGGGCATCAACAACCGTATGTATAATGAAATCGTATTGTATTCTTCTTACAAGCGATATGTCATGGACCTTAAGTCGTTTATCACAAAGCGTTCAGAATGGTTGAAGTCGGCATTTGCAAATAAGAAACTTACAGAGCCTACACCTCCGTTTGAGGCTCTTGACTATTATTATCGCATCACGAATGTCAATACAGCTAAGGCGGTGGATGTGATTGACGGGAGTGTGGTTCAAATTACCAATATCGCTTCACGCAAATCGCAGGATTGGTATATAAAGCCGGTAGGTGACTATTTCCAACTGATAAACCGCAGTAACGATAAAGCTCTTAACGACCCGACCGTGGGTAGTGTAGGACCAACAACCAATGTGGGAGCAATGCTGAATGTAGCAATTGCGAACGAGAAAGACTCTCGACAGTTGTGGTCGTTCGTGCCACAGGGTAAATCCGGATATTACAACCTGCTCAACAAGCATTCGCAGCACATTGCCAATCTGGATGGTGGTGACGATGAAGACTACACTGCTATACTCAGTTATCTCAACGACAATCGCAATGGTTCAAGTCTGAATCGTTTGTGGTATATCACCCCAGGTGAAGAGTTGCCTGGCAATCTTGCCGGTATCTGCAAGGTAGAACCCATCGACTATGCTCTTGCTTACAATCAGCAGTTGCACCGTCTGCATTTTGGTAGTGAAACTCCCGAACAGCTCACATTCAATGTCTGCGTATACAATGTGGATGGTGTGAAGGTAGCCGACTTCATTGCTTCCGATGGTTACGATATGTCGGCACTGCCAGCCGGTGTGTATGTAGTGATATGGAACGTTGAAGGAAATACCCGAAGTGTGAAATTCAAAAAGTAAAAATCGGTACGGCTATATAACAAAGTGTAATAGTCGGGGTGGAAGAGAAGCAATGCATCAAACGCTTCTTCTTCCACCCCGAGTCTTTTTGGGTCTGTAGACCTGTGTATTCATATTTGCTTCTCTATCCAAGCCATCAGTACCGCTACAGCATATTGTTGCTCTTCTGCGGTCAACTGTCTTCCAGCTGGGATATGATGCCACTTGGAGAAGCATCCTCTACAGCAACAGCCGGTGGCATGTTGAGCTAAGAACACAGGGTGTCCCCTCATCGGAGTCTGCTTGCCATCGTTTGGAATCACGGCAGGAGCCAATCGCTTGGCAATGAAGTCCGCTGCATGTCTGTGGATGGTAGTCAATCCTTTTTCCTTTATGTACTCTCTGTCTTTCTTCGCCAAGTGGAATCGGCTACGGAAGTCAGACTTGGAAAGTCTTTCAAACAAATCCGTAAAGTCGTATTCTTTGCTTACCGAGGAGTAGGGCTGTTTAGACTCTTCCTCCTCTGGGAATAAACAGAGTTCGATGTGTTTTGGCTGCGTAGTCATTACTCTACAAATCGAATCATATCTTCACGTCTTGGCTTGGCTTGAGGAGTTTCGTCGGGATAACCCAAGGCGATGCAGTAAAGCAATTCATAGCCTTTGGAGAAGGCCATACGGTCGAGAAACGGTTTTGCAGATGGAGAGTCCAGCATCCAGCGAACAGGACTTCCCAAGCAGCAAGAGCCGATGCCTTTTGCCCATGCCGCGAGGATAATGTTCTCGCCAAGCAGTCCGCAGTCTATTTGTGCCATGTCGTATTGCGTATCGTAAGCGATGCAGATTACGCATGGAGCATTCACAAAGATATTTTTGAAACCTTTACGCTCAGCAATCTTCGGATTGTCCTTCACCACCGCCTTTGTAATCGAGTCGATGAGGGCCGGAGAGTCAATCACCCTTATCTCATACGATTGCAGGTTTCTACCGTTAGGCGCATTGATGCCACACTTCAGTATCTCGTTTAATGCTTCGCGACTGATGGCAGCATCTTTGTAAGCACGGATGCTTCTGCGACTCATCATTACGTCGGTCACTACACTTGCGGAGTCAACAACTGTTGTTGACTCCTGTTGCTTGCTCTCGTCACAAGCTGCCAGCATAAGAGTAGCAACCATAGTCAAAAGAATCTTTTTCATTGTTGCCATTATTTATTAATATACCCCAATATCTGCTCCGCATGAATCTTGGTCTTGATTTCCTTTGGAGTGAAGATTTTCTCAATGATGCCTTCTTCGTTTACAAGGTAGGTAGTGCGTAGTATGCCGATAGTCTTTCTACCGCAAGCCACTTTCTCACCCCAACAGCCAAGCTCCTGCAGCAGGGTTGTCTCTGTGTCGGCAATAAGAGGAAACTGTAAGCCTTGGGCATCAGCAAACTTTTTCTGCAAAGCCTGCTTGTCCTTACTCACTCCGATAATTTCATAGCCGGCAGCAGCCAACTCTTCTTTGTGTGCCTGTAGTGAACAAGCTTCGGCTGTGCATCCGCTGGTGTTTGCTTTCGGATAACTGTAAAGTACGATTTTACGACCACGATAGTCGCTTGCTTTAATCTCACGTCCGTCTTGGTCGATGCCAAGAATTTCCGGTATTTTATCTCCGATATTCATAAT
>DYCT01000218.1 GCA_019417975.1 Bacteroides sp. | reverse complement strand
TATGTCTCTACTTTTATCTTAAATGAAAGAGCCGTGGCTTGTAACAAGCCTCATCTTTGTAAAAATGTATTTTTAGAGCTGGTTTATTTCATTTTGTTTTCAACCCATTTTCTGGCATTAACAAATGCTTCTATCCACGGGGTAACTTGGTCGCTATTGCGACGTTCTGCAGGATAGTAAGCATTTTGCCATGGGAAGAAGGCGCGTTCCAAGTGAGGCATCATAGCCAGATGACGACCATCGGCACTTGCCAAACCGGCTGCACTATAGCTAGAGCCGTTCGGGTTGCCCGGATATTCATCGTATGAGTATTTCAATACCACATTGTATTTGTCTTCTTCGTAAGGCAAAGAGAACTTACCTTCACCATGAGCCACCCAAATGCCAAGTTTGCTTCCACTCAGTGAGCCTAACATTACGCTTTGGTTTGTCTGTACGGTAACACCCAAGAATGCAGACTCAAACTTGTGAGAGTCGTTGTGAAGCATTTTGGCTTTCTTTTTATGGTCGGGGTTAATCAGACCTAATTCAATCATCAACTGGCAACCATTGCATACACCCAGCGAGAGGGTATCTTCGCGTGCATAGAAGTTATCCAAGGCTGCTTTGGCTTTCGGATTGAAGAGGAAAGCACCTGCCCAACCTTTGGCTGAGCCCAATACATCGGAGTTGGAGAATCCACCGCAGAACACAATCATGTTTACGTCCTCCAATGTCTCTCGTCCGGTAATCAAGTCGGTCATGGTTACATCTTTCACATCGAATCCTGCCAAATAGAGTACATAGGCCATTTCACGTTCGCCGTTGGTTCCTTTTTCGCGGATGATAGCAGCACGGATACCACTTGGTGTGCGGCGATCCGGGGTGATGCCATATTGTGAGAATTTACCTGTGAATGATGGCATATAAGCCAATTCCAACGGTTGCATCTTGTAGTTTTCAAAACGTTTCTTGGCACAGCCGTTCATGGATTGTTTGCGGTCGAGCAAGTAAGAAGTAGAATACCATACTTCGCGCATATAGTCGATGCCGAACTGATAGGTGGCTTCACCCTGTGTCAGCAGGATGTGGCGCTCTTCGGTCGGTTTACCAATCTTTACGAAACCGATGCCTGCATCTTCGAGGATGTGTTTTACTTCCTCTTTGTGTTTGTCTTTCACCTGGATAACCACACCCGGGTTTTCGGCAAACAAGATTTTTACCAAGTCTTTTTCATGAATTTGGTTGACGTTGATTTCCATACCGCCTTCTGTATTGGCAAAGCACATTTCAAGCAATGTAGTGATGAGACCACCAGCTGAAATGTCGTGTCCGGCCAGTAACAGACCTTTCTTGACAAGATCTTGAACAGCGAGGAATGCATCGCGGAAATATTCTGGATTCTGTACGGTAGGTACATCATCGCCCACTTTGTTCAGTGATTGTGCAAATGCTGAACCGCCCAAGCGGAGTTTGTCGAAGCTGAAGTCAATGTGGTAGAAAGTAGATTTCGGGTCGTTGACCATTACCGGTGATACGATTTTCTTAATATCCGATACTTCACCGCCAGCCGATACAATGACAGTTCCCGGAGAGATTACCTTTTCGCCGTTGGGGTATTTCTGAGTCATAGACAAAGAGTCCTTACCGGTAGGAACGTTGATTTGCAGTGCACAGCAGAAGTCGGACAGGGCTTTTACTGCTGTATACAAGCGTGCATCTTCACCTTCTTGTGAACGGCAAGGCCACATCCAGTTGGCAGAGAGAGAAACGCTGTCCAGTCCTTCGGCCAATGGAGCCCAAACCAGGTTGGTCAATGCTTCGGAAACAGAAAGTACTGATCCGGCAGCCGGGTTGGCTAATGCAGCTTGAGGAGCATGTCCCAATGACGTAGCGATACCCTTTTCTCCACGATAATCGAGTGCTACTGCACCACAGTCGCTCAACGGCAATTGGATTTCGCCTTGACACTGTTGGCGAGCTACCTTACCGGTAACAGAACGGTCGACCTTGTTGGTTAACCAATCTTTACAAGCAACAGCTTCCAACTGCAATACGCGAGTAAGGTATTCATGCAATTTGCTGATTTCGTATTCAGGCATTTCGTAGTGGCGTTCTACTGTCTTATCTACCATATATGTTTTAGGTGAGCTGCCAAACATTTGGCTTACAGCCAAGTCGAACGGACGTACACCATCGGCTTGTTCAAAAGCAAAGCGACCATCGCCTGTTGTCTCTCCTACTACATACATCGGAGCGCGTTCGCGTTCGGCTATCTGACGTACATGCTCGATAGCTTCTTCTTGAATCAGCAATCCCATACGCTCTTGCGACTCGTTGGCGATAATTTCTTTTGCAGAAAGAGTGGTATCACCGATAGGCAGTTTATCCATTTTAATCAGACCACCATTTTCTTCTACTAACTCGGATAAGCAGTTAACGTGACCTGCTGAACCGTGGTCGTGGATAGAAACAACCGGATTGGTCTCTTCTTCGCAAAGAGCGCGTACTACATTGTAAGCACGTTTTTGCATTTCTGCATTCGCACGTTGAACAGCATTCAACTCAATACCGCTGCTATAGCGACCAGTATCTACTGAAGATACAGAGCCACCGCCCAAACCAATGCGGTAGTTATCACCACCCATTACAACAATCTTGTTGCCGGTCTCCGGTGAACCTTTCAAGCAGTCGCGTTGTGTTCCGTAACCTACACCACCTGCCAACATGATTACTTTGTCGTAACCGTAAAGCACATCTTTTTCTTTATGCTCGAAAGTAAGAACCGAACCACAAATAAGAGGTTGGCCAAATTTGTTGCCAAAGTCGGATGCGCCATTCGAAGCCTTGATTAAGATTTGCTCAGGTGTCTGATACAACCATTTGCGTACAGGGAGTAATTCTTCCCATTCGCGAGCATCGTCTGTGCGTGGGTAAGAGGTCATGTAGATAGCGGTACCGGCAATAGGCATCGAACCTTTACCACCGCCCATGCGGTCACGGATTTCACCACCAGTACCGGTCGAAGCGCCATTGAATGGCTCTACGGTAGTCGGGAAGTTGTGTGTCTCAGCTTTGAGTGAGATGACACTCTTTACATCCTTTATTTGGAAATAATCGGGCTTAGAGTGGTCAGCTGGAGCGAATTGTTCGATAACCGGACCTTCAGCAAAAGCCACATTATCTTTATAAGCAGAGATAATTTTGTTGGGGTTTTCGGCAGTTGTTTTCTTAATCATCTGGAAGAGTGAAGACTCCATCTCTTGTCCGTCAATGATAAAGGTACCTCCGAATATTTTATGGCGACAGTGCTCTGAATTGATTTGAGCAAAACCAAACACTTCCGAGTCGGTCAGCTTTCTACCTAATTCTTTTTCAACTTTTAAAAGATAATCCATCTCTTCTTGGGAGAGGGCAAGACCTTCTTGCTCATTGTAAGCAGCCAAGTCGTCGATGTAAACAATTGGCTCAGGCTGTCTGTTGGTCGTGAACACATTTTCGTCCAATCCCTTGTATAAATGTTGGAGCATGGGATCGTAGTCGGCATTTTCGTCTTTTACAGGGAAGTATTCCTCGATGCGTACTATTCCGTTGAGTCCCATGTTTTGGGTGATTTCTACGGCATTTGTACTCCAGGGAGTAATCATTTCCTTGCGAGGACCAACGAAGCATCCTTCCAGATTTGCGCCCTTTTCAGGCGTTGCTTCACCGAATAACCAACATAATTTGTTTATGTCTTCTTGTGGAATATCGTGATTGGCATTTACAGCAATCACACTTTTTGATTGGGTTCTGAAAAAAAGAATCATATCATCAGTTTTTTATTAAGATTCTTGGTGCTATAATAAATTAATGTTGCAAAGTTAGCTAAAAGCCACATTCCCTGAAAGAATAACGATGAAAATCTAGGAAAAAAGATAGAATTTATTGTTTTGTTTAATATAAAATTACCCCAATTCGGGATAAAATAG
>DYCT01000217.1:1893-3955 GCA_019417975.1 Bacteroides sp. | reverse complement strand
GCGACCCTAACCTTGGCAAGGTTATGCTCTACCAACTGAGCTATTTCCGCATTTGCGGTTGCAAAGGTAGTGCTTTTTTTTTTACCGCCAAATGTTTCAGCAAAAAAAATATCATTTTCTCCTTTGTACAATCCGCTTCATTCGTATCAAGACATCCGGTCACGGTAGTCCTCGTAACAAAACTCTTTAAAAACATGCAACTGATTATCAACGCCCCACATGGCAATTGATGGATGTTGAATACCATTAAACATCGTGGTTTTAACCATCGTATAATGAATCATATCTTCGAAAATAATTTGTTCGCCGACTTGCAATTCATGATCAAAAGACCACATTCCGATATAGTCACCACTCAAACAACTGTTGCCACCCAACCTATATTTATAGGGCAAAGTCTCTCCTATCTCCGCTCCCCGCACCACAGGCTGATAAGGCATTTCCAAACAATCGGGCATATGGCAGGTGAAACTTACATCCAAGATAGCCGTACGAATCCCTTTATTCTCCACAACATCCACTACGGTCGACACCAACACACCGGTCTGCCAAGCAAAAGCCGATCCCGGCTCCAATATAAGCTGCAAATGCGGATAGCGAGCATGCAAGCCCTGCATCAAGCCGATAAGATGATTCACATCATAGTCTTTACGTGTCATCAAATGTCCTCCACCTAAGTTCAACCATTTGATTTGGGAAAACCAGCGATCGAACTTCTGTTCGATGTGTACCAAAGTCTTCTCCAAGTCGTATGAACTGGATTCACAATGCGTATGACAATGGAAACCTTCGATACCTTCGGGCAAGCGTTCGGGCAACTGGTCGTAAGTCACACCAAAACGAGTTCCCGGAGCACAAGGATTATACAATTCGGTCTCTACCTCAGAATACTCCGGATTGATACGAATACCACAAGAGATGGGTTCGCTATAAGCCTTTACCTGCGGATAAAATCTTTGATACTGGCTAAGCGAATTAAATGTGATATGACTACTGCAATCCATTATAGCCGGAAAATCGGCCTCGGTATAGGCAGGCGAGTAGGTATAAGCCTTACTACCGAACTCATCTTTGGCCAATCGGGCTTCGTATACAGAACTGGCTGTAGAACAGTCTATATACTCTCGAAAGATAGGGAATGATTTCCACATGGCGAATGACTTAAATGCCAAAATAATCTCAATCCCGGCACGCTCTTTCACGCTTTTAATGAGCTGCAAATTTTTCCGCAGCAGTTCTTCTTCCATCACATAGCAAGGTGATGGCACTTGCTTAAAATCTATCATAATTTCAATATTTATCCTATTATTTTAAAACGGGCGAACTTTAACAGCAACTGTTTTTCGCCCGCATGCTTAAAGCGGACTGTTGCCTTGACATTTTCACCCATACCTTCTATACGCAACACCTCACCGACCCCAAATCGTTCGTGCTCGATATATTGTCCAACCTGCAATCCGGCCACCGAGGGGGCATTCTCCGAAAGGGAAACAGAAGCTGACGACACACGTTTAAGATGAGCAGGAGCCGACGGACGGACAAATTCGGGTTTAGACGATTCGTACATACGACTAAACGACTGCCGTACAGGACGTGGCGACTGAGCATCCCGATAGGAACCACCTTGCGCCGACCTACCTCCATAAGCAGAAGATATTTGCAACTCGGATGGGAGTGTCAAATATTTCGCATCAATATCTCTCAAGAAGCGACTGGGTGTACTAAATTCCGTTTTCCCATAACGGAAACGACTTTTGGCACACGACAAAAAACAATCTTCCTCTGCACGTGTAATAGCCACATAAAACAGGCGACGTTCTTCTTCCAACTGACGAGGTGAATCTACACACATACTGCTGGGGAAAAGATTCTCTTCCAATCCCACAACAAACACATGTTTAAACTCCAGCCCTTTGGCAGAGTGAATGGTCATCAGTGTTATGCGGTCTGCATCCTCCTCTTTATCGCTATCCAAATCGGAAATCAAAGACACTTCACCCAAAAAGTCGGTCAAAGCAATATCTTCATTCCCCTCTTCTTCGCGGCTGACACAAAAATCGTG
>DYCT01000217.1:0-1883 GCA_019417975.1 Bacteroides sp. | reverse complement strand
ACCATTGATTAGCTCCTCCACATTCTCCTGCCGGCTCATATTCTCAGGCGAACGATTCTGGTAAATATCGGCCATTATACCTGAACGTTTCACAATCTCCACACCGCTCTCGTAAGCATTCTTTTCGGTTACAATCGCCATCAGTTCTTCTATCAACATCCGGAAGCCCTGCAATTTGGTATGTGTACCTTTATTGATATCCACCCCGTATTGAAGCGGACTGCACAACACACTCCACAAACTTACCCCTTGCGCATTGGCCGCAGTTGCTATTTTTGTCAATGTGGTATCGCCTATTCCTCTTGCCGGATAGTTGATGATGCGTTTTAACGCCTCCTCATCATTCGGATTTACAATCAAGCGAAAATACGCTACCACATCTTTGATTTCCTTTCGCTGATAGAAAGAAAGCCCACCATATATTTTATAAGGGAATGTACGTTTTCGGAAAGCCTCTTCAAAGATACGCGACTGTGCATTAGTGCGATACAATACAGCAATATCATTGAACGAGCTGCCATTACGTTGTCTCAATTCACGAATCTTATTGGCTACGATTTCTCCTTCCTCAATATCGGAATAAGCCATAAATACCGGAATACGATTGCCCTCATTATTTTCAGAAAACACCTGTTTTGGAATCTGTTCCTGGTTTTTTGCAATCAAACTATTAGCCGCTCCCACTATATTTTTAGTAGAGCGATAATTGCGTTCCAATTTAAACACCTTCGTATTCGTATAGCAACGGGTAAACCGCAGGATGTTATCAATCTTAGCTCCTCTGAACGAATAAATGCTTTGAGCATCATCGCCCACCACACACACATGCTCATGCTCTTTGGTAAGCATCAACACAATCTGATGTTGGGCAAAATTGGTATCTTGATACTCATCGACCAACACATAGCGAAACTGACCGCTATACTTTGCCAACACTTCGGGGTGGTCTTTAAACAAAAGATAGGTATAAAAGAGCAAGTCATCGAAATCCATAGCCGATGCCTGTTTGCACCGTATCCAATAACGACGATATATGTCGCGAATAGCCGGCATCTTACTCTGCATATCATGTTCTATAGCTTCACGCGATGCAGCATAGGTTTCCGGATCAATCAGTTGGTTCTTAGCATCCGAAATCCGTGCCTGCACCGAGGCCGGCTTATAGGTTTTCTCATCCAGCCCCATCTCCTTGATAATATTCTTCAGAAGACTTTTCGAATCGGCCGAATCATAAATGGTAAATTGAGAAGTGAAGCCAAGCACCTCGGCTTCGGTACGCAAAATACGAGCAAAAACAGAATGAAAAGTTCCCATCCACAAACGACGTGCATGCTCTTCACCCACCTGACTGGCGATACGCGCTTTCATCTCACGAGCAGCCTTATTGGTAAATGTCAGTGCTAAAACCGACCATGGTGCATACCCATTTTCCAATAGATAAGCAATCTTATAGGTAAGTACCCGTGTTTTGCCCGACCCAGCTCCGGCTATAACTAGCGAAGCGCCATCATTGTACAGCACAGCTTCTCGCTGGCTCTCATTCAGTTCATCTATATAATTGGCAGACATCTTTCTCTTATATTCAATCGTTTCGAAGCGACAAAGATAACATTTTTCCGCCTTATACCATGAAGATAAAGACTTCAAAAGGAATTCTGCTGCTACAACGGATACTGCAACCGACAAAAAGAAAGTTTTTCAACCTAAAATCTTTGTTATTCAAACATTATTTCTAACTTTGCGTCACGTAAAACAAAGGGGTGCCCTATGAGGCTGAGATTATACCCTGTGAACTTGATGCAGTTAGCACTGACGAAAGGATTGTTGCTTCCGTATTTCTTACCTCTTGGCTCGCGCCTCTCTTTGTCTTACCTATTATAAAT
>DYCT01000216.1:2527-3956 GCA_019417975.1 Bacteroides sp. | reverse complement strand
GCAGAAAAGACTGTGTTCTATGCTGAGTACGAGAGTCGTGGAGAAGGTGCTAACCCCAAAGCACGTGCTAAGTTCTCTTCTCAACTCAAGAATATGAAAGGATATAAAATAGAAGAAATCTTAAACTGGAATCCCAATCTATAATTGTTTTATTTTGAAATCCACCACGCACTGCTTTGCGAAGAGGTGCGATGGTGGATTTTTTATGTCGTTTTGTATAATTTTTTAAAATCTAAATAATATGTTGAAACAAAAAAAGATTCGAAAGTATGTATTTTTATTGGCTTGTCTATTTTCGTTGACAAGCTGGGCGCAGGAGGGTAAGTCGGTAAGAGCGAATGCCAGTCCTTCTTTTATAAACGAAGCCGTTACGGCTACTTGGGCTATGGATAAAGGAGCCGATTGCCCATCGGAAGCCGTTGTTTCTGTAGATGATGCATTTTCCGTTACTTCCTATTCGTATGGAAGCAACTTGACCGGTTTGAAGACGCAGACATTTCAAGGAGATACCGAAAGTGTGACAATGACCACATTCAATACCGTCAATGCGATAGGAGATGCTGCATTTGCTGAGGACAATACAGTGGAATACTTGCTGAAGCCTTCGAAAGGTCTTACCTTCTTACCTACTCAGGTGTCTTTCGATGCCGGACGTTTTG
This sequence comes from Bacteroides sp., assembly GCA_019417975.1. Lineage (GTDB taxonomy): Bacteria > Bacteroidota > Bacteroidia > Bacteroidales > Bacteroidaceae > DYCT01. The sequence goes on along the minus strand of DYCT01000216.1, from coordinate 3,297 downwards.
GTACGGATGGAGGAAACATGTATGTACGTCTGATTGTAGATGGTGTATCACACGACCTTGCTGAAAATCAAGAGATGAATCGTTCGAAAAAGACACCTCGGGTGAATCCTTCTCATTTTTCATTCGACCTTGTTGATTTGCAAGCGGCTTCTTCCGAAGTGAAGTTAATCTTGAGTGTAACTAAGCTGAATGCAACGAAAACATTTGGTTTGTGCAATGTTGTCGTTTCCGGTAAAATGAACGGTACAGCTGAATCGGTGGCGCAGTACGCACTGACAACAGCAGTTATCCCCGAAGGTGCCGGTGTCATTAAACAATCGCCGGTAGGTGAAAAATTCGACGAAGGTACTTTAGTGAAGCTGACTGAAACACCTAATTTCGGATATGATTTTGTGAAGTGGGTAGATGAGACCGGACAGACATTGGGGACAGAGGCTGAGTTGCAGGTTGAATTGAAGAAAAATATGAGCATCAAAGCTGTATATGAGGCTGTGAATACTTACAGTCTGAATGTAGCAGTAGAAGGTGGAGCTTATGAGTATATGATAGATTTCTTGCCGGAACCGACCATCGTGGAAGGAAAGAAAATGTATGAAGAAGGAACTGTGGTGACACTGACAGCTATATCCAATCCGATTCTGGCTTTCAATAACTGGAGTACCGGAGAAACATCTTCTAAAATTGAGGTGACAATGAATCAGGATGTGAACCTCACTGCAGTATTTGCAGCAGTCGATTATATTGTAGGATGGGACTTCTATAAGAAAGGA
>DYCT01000216.1:0-2517 GCA_019417975.1 Bacteroides sp. | reverse complement strand
GGAAACAATGGTCGTGCAGCCGATTTTGCAGCATCCGACAATGATGCTGTGACTTTGATATTGCGCGATGAGACCGGTCAGAACTATTCTTGGCTTGATAAGAGTCAGTTGGGCGCGGGCGGTTACGAAGGTCGTCCGTCGGCTGTGAACTGGACTACAGTAGGACTTGGACAAACCTATTGGCAGACAATGGTCAATGCTTCAGCTTTCTCTGATTTGAAAGTAACCGGAGCAATGTTGTTAAACTATAACGCTTATTCTATTTATAATGTAGAATATTCATTGAATGGAGAGAACTGGACAAAAATAGGTGCATTCGAGATTCCAAGTCCTAAAGCATGGGTTGATACTGAATTTGCTGTTCCGGCAGAAGCTAACAACCAGCCGGCTGTTTATTTCCGTTGGAAAGCCGATGTAGCTTCAGCCGTTAAGGGTACAGAACGCGCAAATGACGGTATCGCATTGGGTGGTGTTTACATTACTGGTACTGCTAAAATGGTTGATGACGGTACAGCTCCAGTATTGCTTTCGTCTGTCCCGGAAGAAGGTTCGAATACAGCATCGGCCAATGGTAAAATTGTGTTGACTTTCGATGAAAAAGTGCAAGTGACAGAAGGAACTTTTGCTACATTAAACGGACAGACTCTTTCACCGGCTGTTGCAGGAAAGAGTGTGACTTTTGAATATCGTGGATTGAATTACGCAACTGTCTATACCTTTACTCTACCGGGTAATAGTATTTCCGATTTGACAGGAAATGTAATCGGTCAGGATATTGTTTTGAATTTTACTACCAAAGAGCGCCCGACTGTAGCAAAGGGGACTTTCGACTTTATTGTTCCTGATGATGGTGATTTTAAAACTGCTTTGGCACAGGCTGCCAAGCGTGAAGATACTTCTGTTCGTTTCCGCATCTTTGTGCGTCAGGGCAATTATGTGCTTCCGGCCGACGAGAATGCTACTGTCGATGGTAGTGACGGCAATAAGTATCCGCATCCTACTGTACATCTGAACACTCCGAATGTATCTATTATCGGTGAAGATTGGAGTAATACAATCATTACCAATACAGTGCCGGAAGGTGGAAGCGGCTTGAATCCAATCGAAGGCTTAGGCAAGTGTGCTGTACTTGCGTTTGACAAGGCTGCAGTAGGAACTTATATGCAAGGCATTACATTGAAGAGTGGATTGAAAGACGCTACCGGACGTGGTGCTGCATTGGAAGATGCAGGCAACAAGACCATCTGCAAGGATGTTTGTCTATATGGTTATCAAGATACTTATCTGTCTAACAACGCCAACGGACGATTCTATTTCGAAGGAGGTCGCTTGCGTGGTCGTACAGACTTTTTGTGTGGTAAGGGAGATGTTTTTTATAATGGTGTAGAACTGATGATGTGCGAAGCCGGAGGTTATTTGGCTGTTCCTTCTTATCCTAAACAGTATGGATATATTTTCCGCGATTGTGTTATTCGTGGTGAGAAAGATGGTATCAATGGCAATTACACATTGGGTCGTCCATGGGGACAAGGTACACCTATTGCTTTGTACATCAACACCACGATGGAAGTGAAGCCATCGGCAGTGGGATGGGAGGAAATGTCCGGCGGATGGCCTGAACGTTTTGCCGAATACAACTCAATGACTGCTACAGGTACTGTAATTGACTTGAGCAATCGTAAGACTTCATTTGTTGGAGGACATGCTAACAATCCGGTCCTGAGCGAGGTCGAAGCTGCTGACTATACTCTTGCTACAGTGATGGGAGCCGATGACGATTGGAATCCGACAGATGCTACCGAGCAGGCTTCTGCACCGGAGAATGTGAAGATGAACGGCCAGGTTATCACTTGGAACGACAGTCGCTATGTGCTTTGCTGGGCGGTATGTAAAGATGGTAAAGTAGTGGCATTCACTACAGAGCCTACTTATACAGCAGATGATATAACAGCAGTATATACTGTTCGTGCAGTCAATGAAATGGGAGGCTTGGGCGAACCAAACAAGACGGAAGGTTCCATCGAGATAGATGCAGATGTTGTAGCTCGTCCGGAAGTGGTTCACACCTTATATTATAATATGCAAGGTATGCAAGTATCGGAATCGACAGCTGGGGCATTGATTCGTGTCGATGTTTTGGAAGATGGAAGCCAACTTGTTTCTAAGCTGATTCGATAAGAATTTCTTAATGGCAGAGAAAAGGCGGCAAGAATGTAACACTTTTGCCGCCTTTTTGTATAGCAGAACAATATTTGCTGGTATAAGAACAATAATTCCCCCTGATATAGCTTGTTTCCAGTTACTTTTGCAGTAGAAATCTGAATAGTATTGTACTTACGCTTATACAAGATAAAGTACTAAAAAAAACGAGAAGAGAAAAACAAGCTCTGCTTCGCGAATCCTTAAAGAAGGAGTCGGAGCAGAGCTCTTTTTTTGCTGATAGCGGTGTTTATGTCTACTGCCTTAGGATGCCTTAAAAAAGTATCTTAAGATACTTGGTGAAATATCTTAAGATAC
>DYCT01000215.1 GCA_019417975.1 Bacteroides sp. | reverse complement strand
GTTAGTATGCTTTATTAAAACAGACGAAGCTGTGAAGTTTCAATTCTCTCAAATTTATGAATAACTAACTAAGATAGATGGGCTGCTGCGTGATGCAACAGCCCTTTTATTTTTATGCCGCTTGGCAAGATTTATATCAGATAGAATAGAATCAGCAAGGCAATGTTAGAAAAGATGATGATACCGAATCCACGAAATAGGTGAGGAATCATTTCTCTCCGTTTGTTGGAAAAGAATAAGGCATATCCCATATTTACTGTGATATTGCTCACAATGGCTTGTAAGATGCAAGCCGTGATGACCGGTGTCAGAGCGTTGTTGCCATCTTGTAGTAAGTTCAGGATAAATGGGGTGATATCGCTCATGCCGGCCAGAACGGATAAAACGTTTAGTCCGGTAGTACCCAGATAAAGTAGGGTATAGTGAGTGATGATAGTAAATGCCACAAACAGTCCGGCGAAAATCAGAGCCACTTTAAACTCCAAAGGGTTGCTTTCGGTCTGTTCGTCTTCCTGTTGTTTCAATGCACCTTTTTCTTTCATTCGCTTATGTATATAGAGCGCAATGCCGGCAGTCAGTGCTGAGAGCCCTATGAGGTAGGGATAGATAGCCCTAAATATCTCTTGACTGAAAATTAGAATTAAGATAAGAAAGCGTAGATACATCATGCTGACGGCCAATAGCATGGCGGCTACATATTCGGGAACTTCGGATGCCGGTGCTTTTTTACATTTACGGGCTAAGATGGTGATGGTAGCGGTGCTACTGTATAGCCCACCCAAAATACCTGACACCAAGATGCCTGATTCCCGGAAAACATAATGTTTGAGTAGATAGGATAGGTAGGAAATGCCGGATACTACTACGGTAGTCAGCCAAATGGTATAAGGGGTCAGATTGATACCCGGAATGATGTTTTCGTTAGGAAGCATGGGTAGGATGATGCCACTGATGGCAAGAAACTTGGCCAAGGTCAGCATATCATCGTTTTGCATGTGCTGCACCAGTTCGGTAAAGGTGCGTTTCATTTCAGTAAAGAGCAGTACCACTACGATGACAGTGATGTAAAACCACGAGGGTTGCGTGTCAACGATAGGTGCCAGGCAATAAGTGATGAGAGCGGTAAGGATGGTGGTGATACCGAATGCGTGAAATTTGATTTGCTTTATGTAGTAGTTGATAGCCAAAAGCAGTCCTAATATCAGTCCTCCACCCATGAAGAGGCGCATCTCTGTCGGATCAAGGATATACAACAAATATCCCAAAATGCCGATAAAGGTGAATGTGCGGTCGGTACCAAACAGGGTTGTCTCACCTTCACGCTTGAGGTTTAGTCGGCGGATGGACAAACCGATGAGCAGTGAAAATAAGGTTACGAAAACAAATGTAACCAGTTCGCGGGGTAGGTATAGATATAGCTTTTCCATTTGTTAGTGCCATTGGTTATACGGATGAATCATGAGATGCGAATTGTAGTAGCGTGGGTCTCCTGTTACTTCTTCACCGATGAAATCGGGCTTTTCAAAAGGTTCATTTTCGCTTTGTAGTTCTATCTCTGCCATGATAAGTCCCTCATTCTCGCCATAAAATTCGTCTATTTCCCAAGTATGTCCGGCATATTCCACTAAGTAGCGAGTCTTGTCGATGATGCCGGGCAGGCAGAGCTTCATTAGCTCGTGTGCTTCGTCGGAGCTGATTTCTTTTTCCCATTCGTAGCGACTCATTCCTTGCGAATCGGAAGGTCCTTTGATGGTGAGGAATCCTTTTTCGTCACGAAGGCGGACGCGTACTGTGCGACCTGATGTTGCACAGATATATCCTTGTGCTATTCGGCTGGAAGAAAAAACTTTGTGTTTAAAAGCACCGCAGACTAAGAATTTTCGTTCAATTTCTTGTGCCATGACATGTCAGTTTGGTTAGAGAAGATAAAAAGAGAAAAGGAGTGAATGTATCAATTAAGACTGTAGGTCTGTTTCTTGACACATTCACTCCTTTTTTTACTTGTTTCCTTTATCAGTCTAATAAAGAAGCGCCCACGATGGCGATTAATCCTAAGATAATCAGACCTACAATAATGACTTTAACTACTTTGTTGGCCTGTTCTTCTTCCTGCTTTTTATGCTTGGCTTTATTCTTGTTACTCATAGTGATGATTTTTTTGTAAAAGTTCAACAATGTTGTTAACTGTCCCAAAAATACGAATAAAAAGGAATAAAACAAATAGGCGTTGGAGAAAAATTGGGGTTATTCCCCTTTCTCTGCAAACTCCATCAGGTATGCTTTGATAAATCCGTCTATTTTTCCGTCCATTACTCCATTTACGTCTGATGTCTGGTAGTTGGTGCGGTGGTCTTTTACACGGCGGTCATCGAATACATAGCTTCGTATCTGCGAACCCCATTCGATTTTTTTCTTACCGGCTTCCACTTTGGCTTGCTCTGCCATGCGGTGTTGCAGCTCTTTGTCATAGAGGATGGAGCGTAATTGGCGCAATGCATTCTCTTTGTTCTTAGGCTGGTCGCGTGTTTCGGTATTTTCGATGAGGATTTCTTCCTCTTCGCCAGTGTAAGGGTCTTTGTATTGGTAGCGCAGGCGGACACCCGATTCTACCTTGTTTACGTTCTGACCTCCGGCACCGCCCGAACGGAATGTATCCCACGACATGCAGGCCGGTTGGATGTTTACTTCGATACTGTCATCGACAAGCGGAGTAACGAATACTGAGGCGAAAGAGGTCATACGTTTGCCTTGAGCATTATAGGGTGAAACACGTACCAATCGGTGTACTCCATTTTCTCCTTTCAGATATCCATAGGCATAGTCGCCTTCTATCTGCATGGTTACGGTTTTGATACCGGCTTCATCACCTTCTTGCAAGGTAGAGATAGATAGTTTGTAACCGTTGTTCTCAGCCCAACGCATGTACATACGCATCAGCATCGACGACCAGTCTTGGCTTTCTGTGCCGCCTGCTCCTGAGTTGATTTTCAGTACACACGACATTTGGTCTGCTTCTTCACGAAGCATATTCTTCAGCTCTAAGTTTTCGATTGCTTCCAGTGCTTTGGCATAAGCAGCATCCACTTCCTCTTCGGTTACCAATTCGTCTTTGTAAAAATCCATCGACAAGTCCAATTCATCGGTCAATGTTTTTACTTCATTGTAACCGTCAATCCATTTCTGAATTCCTTTTACTTTTTTCATTTGTGCCTCGGCTGCCTTCTGGTCATCCCAGAAACCGGGCGCGTGGGTGCGTAATTGTTCTTCTTCTACTTGTATCAACTTCGAGTCGATGTCAAAGATACCTCCTCAGCGCATCAGTGCGCTCTTTCACGTCTTTAAGTTGTTCGATAGTAATCATATATTCTTGTCTTTTTTTTAATTTGAGCACAAAGGTAATGTTTTCTGCTGGAAATTTGTAATTTTGTCCGCTAAAGAATTGAGAACGAAAGGAGAAGTATGTTGTTGTCTTGTATGAAACCCGGTCGTGTGGAAGCCGGATGCGATGAAGCCGGACGTGGGTGTCTGGCTGGTGCGGTCTATGCAGCAGCGGTGATTTTGCCGGCCGACTATCAGAATGAGTTGTTGAACGATTCAAAACGACTTACTGAAAAGCAGCGTTATGCTTTGCGCGAAGTGATAGAGCGCGATGCAGTGGCTTGGGCTGTAGGGGTGGTATCGCCCGAGGAAATTGATGAAATCAATATTCTGAAAGCTTCGTTTCTAGCTATGCATCGGGCGATAGCGCAGCTGTCTGTTTGTCCTGAGCATTTGCTGATTGATGGGAATCGGTTTACTCCTTATCCTCAGATACCGCATACCACGGTGGTGAAAGGTGATGCCAAGTTTCTTTCGGTGGCAGCAGCTTCCATTCTTGCCAAGACCTATCGTGATGATTATATACCCCAGTTCGGGATAAGAAATAGTTCATAAAAAGTTGGTAGTCTCACAAATAT
>DYCT01000214.1 GCA_019417975.1 Bacteroides sp. | reverse complement strand
GCTTTTTTGTTAGCGGCTAAAACGCATTTCCACACCTACCCGACGTACATCGGCTCCCATAGGTGGATTCCGTTTACACAAACGCACTTCGACCACTTCTATCATTGGAAAATCAGCAAGCAAGCGGCGACCTATCCGACCACAAACATGCTCAAGCAAAAGCGAAGGTCGACTCATTTCTGTTTCTACCGCTTGAAATACTTCTGCATAGTTGACCGTTCCTTCCAGTTCATCGGTCAACGCTGCCTTTTCAAAATTGGCATACAAGCGTAAATCTACTGTAAACTCATTGCCCACTTTTGTTTCTTGAGGTAGCACACCATGATAAGCATAGAAAGTCAATCCCTCTAAAAGGATGCACATATTATCTGTCTTCACCATACACTTACTTTTGTAGATTTCGTCCGGTATTATCAATCAAAGTCCGAATCTGGCTGTTCAAACTATCGGCATGCAACAACTGTTCTAAGGTCAGATGCATCCGATAACGCCAATAATGGCGCGGATTGGCCGGAATATTGATACGTTCTGCCTCCACATCCCTATTTCGCCAATTGGCATCCATCGAAAGCCAATCTTGCCATGACAAGATGCAAAGCATCGAACTGCCACGCAAATGTTGCTTCACTACTGTAGCACAAACTTCGGCAGGTGCATCGGCAGGTGCATCTCCATAATATCCCAATACATTGTTATAAAAACGACGAGTCTGTTGCGCATCTTCACGCCACCAACCACGCAAAGTAGACATATCATGTGTAGAGAATGTAGACACCGACAGATAAGGATTCCGGTCGAGACATGCAAACTCTTGGAAAGGTTCTTTTGGCATTCGCTGAATTTCCAGACTCAGAATCTGTAATTCGTGCATCACACGTGCTACACAAGCCGGAATCATTCCTAAGTCTTCGCCACACACCAACATACGTGTGCACTGTGTAAGCACCGGTAACTTTTTCATGGCTTGTTCATACCAAAAGTCGTTATGACGATGATAGTAATAATCTTCATACAAAGCATCGAACGCATGTTTTTCTGCTTCGGAAAGCAACTGATAGGTTTTCTCAGATTGCACACTGATACGTGGGTGATAACGGTCGGCCGATTTAGTATCGCGTAAGAAAAGAACATTACTAATCAGTCGATAAAGGCCTTCACGAATGGTCAGACTCTCAGCATCGGTCTGTCCGGCAAAAACAGCTTCCACCTGACGCTGAGTAGCATACTCGCTACGCAAGCGATAGTAACCTTCTTCCGAAGCCGGCTGCAAGAAACATTCCTTCACCTTGCCTACCGAAGACCCAAAAAGATGCTGAAGCAGAGCCTCATCAATAAACGGATTCAAAAAACGGTCGGCATCCCAATGCAAACCATAAGCCTCAACCTCCTCTATCGTAAGAGGCAACGAAGGAACAAACTGCCCCAACAATCCATGAATAGCATGAGTCGGAATCTCCCAAATACGGAAAAAGCCCAATATATGATCTATCCGATACGCATCGAAATAATCAGCCATCTTCTGGAAACGTTTCTTCCACCAACGATAACCGTCTTGCTCCATCACATCCCAGTTGTAAGTAGGAAACCCCCAGTTCTGTCCATTCACCGAAAAAGCATCGGGCGGAGCACCTGCCAGTCCATTCATATTGAAATAATGTGGCTCTGTCCATGCCTCTACGCTGCAACGACTGATACCAATAGGTATATCTCCTTTCAATACCACTCCTTGCTCGCGTGCATATGTACTTGCCGACAACAAGTGTACATGCAGCCAGTACTGTACATAATAATGCAAAGCTATCTGTCCATACCAAGCAGTACCGGGCATACACAGTTCGTCTATCTTTTCAAGGCTGAATTCTGCATACGATTCCCAGTCACGAAAATCGGATGTGTGATATTTATCACGTAAATAGCAATAAGCAGCATACGGTACAAGCCATTCACGATTTTGCACAAAAAAGGAACGATATTCGTCTGATGCCATCAAACGAACTCCATCCTGCTGAAATGATAAGCGCAGATACTCCCATTTAGCTTTATCCACTGCTTCATAATCAAGCATCGGCAAAGCATTAAGTTCTCGCTGACACATAGCAAAAGCATCACGCTGTTTTTCATCTACCAATGGGGGTAACTGACGCAAATCGGCATACATAGGATGCAAGGCATAGATGGAAATGCCATTGTAAGGATAAGAATCCATCCATGAATGTGTCATGGTAGTGTCGTTGATAGGCAATACCTGTACAACTTTCTGATGAGTAAGTACTGCCCAATCAATCATCTTCCGCAAATCGCCAAAATCACCAATACCAAAACTGCCTTCCGAACGTAAAGAAAATACAGGGATAGCTACTCCTGCCCCTTTCCAGGTCGGTAAATCAAAATGAACATGACGATCGCTTATCACATACACATCCTGTCCCTCACAGAGGGGCTCTGCCAAACAACGGTTCGGATTCTCTTCCCACGCTTCTACTTTACCTTCTTCCAGATTATAAAGTACAAATTTATATTCTACCGGATAAGTCAATTTTGACGCATCCAGTTCTAATTGCCATTCGGGAAACGTAGCATCATTCATCACAACTGCTTTTTCCGGATTCCAACTTCCCAATATTTTCTGATTGCCACATACAGCCAAAGCATAGCGAGGCGACAAACGTGGGCAATAAGCTTTCAAAACCAAACTCTTCGCCGGATGACGTCGTGGTGTCGGTTGTTTTTTACGAGGCAATAGGCAATCGGTAAAAGCCGAAGTATACAGATATTGCTGTTCGGGAATATCCTTCCAGCTATCTTGCACTTTATAGTGAGAATTGGTAAACAGAAGCAGGGTGCGTGTAAACACATCCCACTCCTTACGAATAGGTGTTCCGTCCTTATATATATAATAGGTATAATGCAACTGCTTATCAGCAGGCTGATTTACTTCGATTGTTCCCGTCCACAAGATACCATCGATGGTATGCAAGTGAAAAGGCCGATGGGTATCCCATGCCCCCAGTTGCTCTTCTGCTCCCAAGATACATACTTCCTGTCCCCAATCGGTACGATATTCTATTTGAAAAGTTATTTTCATAGGTTGTTCGTTATTACTTCTTTTCTAAAAAGCCGCAATTTAAACAATTCTCGGCTAACCTAAAAACATCGACATAAAAAAAAGGAGTCGAATCCCGACTCCTTTTCATTCTTATAAATATGCTATAGCAGCTACATTCTTTATCCGCAACGCGACGTACCGCAAGTTTTACAGATAAGACATCCCTCTTGATAAACCAAGGTTTCGTTTCCGCAATTCGGACATTTCTGCCCCTTCGCCTCAGTACCATCTTGTATGTATTTCTTCAAAGCGCGCTCTACACCGTTCTTCCATGTATTGATGCTCTCACTATCAAGTTGCAACGAACTCACCAACTTGATAACTTGTTCAATCGGCATCCGGTAGCGCAACACACCTGAAATCAATTTTGCATAATTCCAATATTCTTTATTGAACTTCTCTGAAAGGCCCTCAATGGTTGTCTTATAGCCTCGCTTGTTCTCGAACTGGAAGTCGTAACGCTTATTACCATTCTCGTCTACATTCTTGATGATACGACCTGAGACCACCGATTTCGGTAGCAAAATACCTTCTTCATCATCCTGCAAACCGGTAAAGATTTCATAAGGCTTTCCATCAAGCAAACCTACAAAAGCCACCCATTTTTCTTTCTTGTTTTGGAAACGAACAACATCAGCTTCTAATACAGGCGGACGTACCTCTACAACCGTAGGCGGCTTGCAAGGAGGTATTTCTGTTTTCTTTTCCGACTTGGTAGAAATCAACACACCTGAACGAGAACCATCGCGATAGACTGTACATCCCTTACAACCCGATTTCCAGGCTTCCATATACAAGCGGTTTACCAATTCTTCAGCAACATCGTTTGGCAAATTGATGGTTACACTAATAGAA
>DYCT01000213.1 GCA_019417975.1 Bacteroides sp. | reverse complement strand
ATTTTAAGGAGAATGTCGGATGTTCGCCTTCTAAATATCAAAATGAATAATCTAGTCTATTAGAAAAGTCCACCAACGCAACGACGAGCTATTATTATTTCGTAACCTTGGTTATCCAGTTGGCGATGTCTGCCAATACTTCCTCTGCAATTGTCGTCTCTATCTTGGCATATTCGATGGGAGACCCGCTTACCGAAGGCTGGAAGAAATGGTTGAGGCCGGGATATGATTTGAAGAGGCTCTTTGCTTTCGTTGTTTTGCTGAAAAGACTTTCGGCTGTTTGAAGATTAGCTTCTGCGTTTAGTTGCTTGTCGTTTTCACCAATGAGAAGCATCACCGGACATTTTATCTTGCTGATATCTGTTGTCGGATTGTATCGCAGATAAGAGGTGAGCCATGGAGAGTCTATCTGCTTCACTGCCTTTACGAGGTTGGTACGAAGCTCCGGTAACAGGTTGATATCCGATGTCAGCATCGGCACGAGGGTTTCCGATGTGGTGGCGAACGGCATTTCCTGTTCCGACATCTTGTATCGGAACACTCTGCCTAAGGCGGTTGCATACTTCTCTACCTGGGCTTTATCGAGTCCGGAGACAGTCAGTAGGTCGCGGTTTTGCATCAATAGGACACTGTCGCCCTGCAATACGGGGCCGGCAAGCGCGACCACGAAGTCAGCTTTTCTTCTGGCTGCGAGCATATAGCCGATAAGGCCTCCTTCGCTGTGACCGAGTACACCAATCTTTCCGAATTTCTTCATGTTCCTGAGATAGTCTATTCCGGCTTGTGCATCAAGCATGTTGCTTTGGACGGTAACCGTTGTAGGATTTCCGGTAGACTTATCCACCCCACGGTCGTCGTAGCGCAATGTGGCAATGCCGTGGCGTGCCAGATAGTCGGCAATGACAAGGAAGGGTTTATGCCCCAAGAGTTCTTCGTCTCTGTTTTGTTGTCCGCTTCCGGTAACCATGAGTACGATGGGCATTCCTTTCTTGAAGTTTTTCGGATAGGTGAGTGTTCCGCCCAACCAGGCTTCTCCACCATCTGCAGGCAGACCGGTGTAGGAGTCTATACCCTTGTTTTGGAATGCCACTTCCTGCATCGTATAGTCGAACGGAGGTTGTGGCGTTTGCGGACGATTCAGTTTCACCTCGCCTCGTTTGAGGTTTAGTGGAAAGGAGTATCCCATCTGTGAAAACGTTCCATGAATCTCTTCACCTACAAGTTTTCCGTTGTATTGTGCTTTTATTAAAGGTAGTTCCACGGCCAGTGTGTCTTCACGCAGACATTTCACTTTCGTTGCCAATCCCATAGCTCCTTGGTCGGGGCTATCCATTGTAACAGTGCCGTCGGTATTGATGTGAAAAACGAGGTTCAATTTGGCAGGACCTGCTTCAAGCTGTCCTATCCATGCACCTGTTATGTATTGAGCACTCACCAACAGTGGCATAAGGAGTAATAAGAATAGCAATGTGTTTTTCTTCATATTCATAGCATAAGTGTATAAAGTCAAAAGCTTAATCATGATATAGTGCAAAGATACAACAAAGAAACGAAAGTGAGTGTGAAATGGGGAAAGAATGTTGTCTGTTAGCGATTTAACAGCGTTTGCCAAGATGTTGCAGAGCCATCAAAAGCCAACGAAAAGCCAAGAAATGACAGAGTTTCGTTACTATACCGTTACTTTGATTCTTGATTACAATGGGTTTGTATGATTGTTATAACAGATTGAAAAACAATATCTGCAGAACGATTGTGACAGCAAATATAGCGAAGTTTCTCATATCTTCGTTACGGTTTTGCTTCGGCTGATTCTTTTGCACCGATATGCTGTGTTTTGCTTACCATCACTCAGCTCTACCATAAATAATTTTGCAAACAAAAAAGTAGAGTTATGAGCAGAAGCACTTTCAGAGTATTATTCTATCTCAAGCGCAATACCCCGAAGAAGAACGGGCTTGTGCCTGTAATGTGCCGTATCACCGTAAACGGCAAGATTTCCCAGTTCAGTTGCAAACTGGATGTGGATGAAAAGTTGTGGAATGTCAATCTCGGCAAAATGTCGGGAAGAAGCGTTGTTGCACAAGAAGCCAACCGAATCTTGGATAAAATCCGAGTTGGCATCAACAAGGCTTATCAAGAGATTATGGATAGGGACGGTTATGTGTTAGCCGAGAAAGTAAGAAATGCATTCTTGGGTATGGGGCAGAACCATAAGACCTTGCTTGCCGTATTCCGACAGCACAATGAAGATTATGCCAAACAAGTGGGCAAGATGAAAAGCCAACGCAGCTATTGGAAGTATTGCACCGTTTACAACCATTTAGAAGAGTTCATCAAGCAACGTTATAAGGTAAGCGATATTGCCTTGCGTGAATTATCTCCTGCATTCATCACCGACTTCGAGTTGTTTCTCCGTACCGAGAAGAATCATTGTACCAATACCGTATGGTCGTATATGATGCCGTTCCGCAGTATCATATACACCGCCATCAACAACGGTTGGTTGCAACGCGACCCGTTTTATGCCTATCGCATCACAAAGGAAGAGACTAAAAGAGGTTTTCTGACCAAAGAAGAGATAACAATGCTAATCAACGGAACTTTCAAAAAGAAGAGTTACGAACTTATTCGAGACCTTTTCATTTTCTGTTGTTTCAGCGGATTGAGTTGGAGGGATATGTATAATCTCACAACCGATAATTTGCAGACATCGTTCGACGGGCATTTATGGATTAAGACCAACCGACAAAAGACGGGAACAGAAACCAATATCCGATTGCTCGACACCGCCAAACATATCATCGAGAAGTATCAAGGAATGTCGGAAGGCAATAAATTGTTACCAGTACCCTGTTATACCAATTGCCGACATGGAATAAAGGCTGTGGCGAAACTCTGTGGAATCCAAAAGAACGTCTGCTGGCACGTGGCCAGACATTCATATGCCACGACCATTTGTTTATCCAACGGAGTACCCATTGAAACGCTATCCAAACTGATGGGGCATACAAGCATACGGAGCACTCAAATCTATGCGAAGATTACAGCCGAGAAGGTAAGTAATGACATTGAGAATCTGTCCAAGCAAATAGAATCAATGGAGAGTTTCATTTGTCAAGCCATTTAATAACCTATAAGACCGAGAAACGATGAAACAAGAAAGATGCATCATAACAATGGACGAATACGGTAAAATCCATTTTCCTAATATCTCCAACAACGTTTGGATGAGTACAAACGAACTGATAGAGCTGTTCGGTATCACATACCATACTTTGAAAGCCAACATCAAAGCCATATACAAAAGCGGTATTTTAAATGAATACGAAGCACAAAAGTGTATCAAACAATCCGACGGCAACAATATCGATGTTTACTCACTGCCGTTAATTGTCGCTTTGTCTTTTCGGTTGGATACATTGGGAGCATACAAGATGCGAGAGTATATCATAAACAAACTCACGACCAACCCGAGAACTGATATAGTATTTGTGAACATGCGTACGCACGAATGTATGAATGAAAGCAAGTACAGGCATAATTGAGAATTTTATTCATATGTACCTTTTGGTAAATTCCCATCATGCGTTCATTCCTCTATGGCTACAAAGATACGTTGCGAACATTATCTGAAATCTGCAAGTTCAAGCGGGAAACCGTTTTCGGAACAATCTTCCTTTCATACTTCGAGAGTATTGATCTGAAAAAAAATTGCATATTTCAAATTCGCACATATAAAGTACCCATAGAGGAGATGACCGACCGATGGGAAACAGAAAATTCAGACGGATGGCATAGCATGGATTGCTCAGCTATCCGTTTTTGCATTTGAGAGGGAGAATCCCTCCCTCAAAGAAACAAAAATTAGCAATATGGTATTTCTCACAGACCGACCTGCATGCTGGCTTGCAGATCTGCGGACTTTACGACTGACCGGCTTGCGGGCCATACAGCCTTATTGCCCACAAAC
>DYCT01000212.1 GCA_019417975.1 Bacteroides sp. | reverse complement strand
TATTTCAATTAATTCAAAGAGCGATTAGTCTACTTTAACGGGACAGTAGTGTTTTGCTATCAAAAAAAATGAATTTCTTTTTGGGCAGTCAAAGCTTTCTTATATCTTTGTCCCAAGTTTTTAGCCGGATTACTCCGACTGATGTTTAACCTATTAACCTAAAGAAAACTATTATGGCCTTTACGAACAACATCATGATTGTCCGACACAGGTTGTTGACCGAGCTTGTGAAACTATGGAAAAATGAGGAATTGATAGACCGCATTGATCGGCTGCCTATTGAGTTGAGTCCTCGACGTTCTAAACATGAGGGACGTTGTTGTGTACACAAAGAGAGGGCAGTTTGGAAATACAAGTCACTTCCGCTGTTGGGCATGACGATGGAAGACGAAACGGACGAATTGACTCCGTTGTCTGAATATGCTCTGCGTGCCATGAGAAGAGCCGGAAGCGGTGTCCCCAAAGAAGATATTTTATGTGTGATAGACGAGGCTTGCTCATCGTGTGTACAGATTAATTACGAAATTACAAATCTGTGTCGCGGGTGTATTGCTCGTTATTGCAGAACAAACTGTCCGAAAGGTGCTGTGCATTTGAAAAAGAATGGACAGGCTTGGATTGACCATGATGCTTGTATCAGTTGCGGTATTTGTCACGATACTTGTCCGTATCATGCCATTGTGTATATCCCTGTTCCTTGCGAAGAAGCTTGCCCGGTAAAGGCAATCAGCAAGGACGAGCGCGGTGTGGAACATATTGATGAGAGCAAGTGCATCTATTGTGGAAAATGTTTGAATGCATGTCCGTTTGGTGCCATCATGGAAGTTTCACAGGTGTTCGATGTTCTCTATCGAATAAAGAATAAGCAGAAACTGGTTGCTATTGTAGCTCCGGCCATATTGGGACAGTTCCAGGTGGGCAAAGAGCAAATCTATGGTGCTTTGCGCGAAGTAGGCTTTACAGATGTGATTGAAGTGGCACAAGGTGCCATGCAGACAGTAGAGCATGAAGGCCACGAATTGTTAGAAAAGTTGGAAGAAGGTCAACCGTTTATGACCACTTCTTGCTGTCCGTCGTACATAGAGATGGTAAAGAAACATGCTCCGGATATGGCTAAATATGTTTCAGATACCGGTTCTCCGATGTATTATACAGCTCGATTGGCTAAGCAGCAGTATCCGGATGCACAGATTGTATTTGTAGGTCCTTGTGTCGCTAAGCGTAAAGAAGCCCAACGTGATGACGAAGTCGATTTTGTAATTACATTCGAGGAGGTATCTTCTATTCTGGAAGGATTGGGCATTGATATGGGTACAGTAGCTCCTTATACAATGTCGGTACAGTCGGTACGTGAAGCACACTCATTTGCTCAGGCTGGTGGTGTGGCTGGTGCAGTGAAGTCATACCTGAAAGAAAAAGCCAATACTTTCCAGGCGCTCCAAGTTTCGAATTTGAACAAGAAGAACATCGCTATGTTGCGTGCTTATGCTAAATCGGGAAAAGCACCGGCACAGTTTATTGAAGTGATGGCGTGCGAAGGCGGATGTATTACCGGACCTTGTGTACACAATGAGCTGAAAGCCGGAAAGCGTCAATTCGAGAAAGAGTTGAGCAAGGAAACAAAGACTTATGAAAATATGGATTGACAGGCTGCGTCGAGAGCATACTCTCGCTCCTGATGTCTACCGGCAATTGCTGAGTACGACAGATGCCGATGTGGTGGATTATTTGCATCGGCAGGCGCGAGAGGTATCTCTTCGGCAGTTTGGTCATGACATTTATATTCGCGGACTGATAGAGGTTGGCAATCGATGTCGTAACAATTGTTTGTATTGCGGCATTCGGGCTGCCAATGTGTCGATAGCGCGTTATGAGCTGACTAAAGACGAAATCCTGAACTGTTGCCGAACTGGGTACAAGTTGGGGTTTCGTACTTTTGTATTACAAGGAGGCGAGAAATCGGGCAGTTATGCAATGTGGGAAGATGTAGTTCGAACGATTCGAATCATTTATCCCGACTGTGCCATTACGCTTTCGCTTGGCGAAATGACAAGAGAAGAATACGAAGGACTGTTTCGGGCAGGTGCCAATCGCTATTTGCTTCGGCATGAAACCTACAATGCTGGTCATTATCGGATGTTGCATCCGGCATCGATGTCGCACAAACATCGTTTGCAATGTCTGCATTGGTTGAAAGAAATCGGTTATCAGACCGGTACCGGTGTTATGGTAGGCAGTCCCGGACAGACATTGGATTATTTAGTAGAAGACATTTGTTTCATCGAACGGTTTCGGCCACAGATGATTGGACTTGGACCTTTCATACCTCAACAAGACACCCCATTTCGGGATTGTCCGTCGGGTAGTGCTGATTTGACATTGCGCTTGCTTTCCATCTTTCGCTTGATGTTTCCTACAGTATTGATTCCGGCTACTACAGCCCTGTCTACTTTGTTGCCCGATGGCAAGGCACAGGGGATTTTAGCCGGGGCAAATGTAGTGATGCCAAACTTGTCGCCTGCTGTCTATCGTTCCAGCTATGCTTTGTATGACAACAAGGCATCTATGGGAACCGAAGCAGCCGAAGGGTTGGCTTTACTAAAACTTGAATTAGATAAAATCGGGTATCGTATATCGATGGCTCGGGGTGACTATCGGGAAAAAGAATAATAAAATGGACAAGAATTATAATCCGGCCTCTGGTAAGGCTGAAGAGTTTATCAATCATCAAGAGATTCTGGATACACTGGAATATGCATCGAAACACAAGAACAATCGGGCTTTGATTGAAAGTTTGCTTGAGAAAGCAGCAAAGTGTGGTGGGTTGAATCACCGAGAGGCTGCTGTTCTTTTGGAATGCGACGAACCCGATTTAGTAAATCGCATCTGCCATTTGGCGAAAGAGATAAAACAACGTTTTTATGGCAATCGTATCGTCATGTTTGCACCCCTTTACCTGTCGAACTATTGTGTGAATGGTTGTGTCTATTGTCCGTATCATGCCAAAAACAAAACCATTGCCCGACGGAAACTTACTCAAGAAGAGGTAAAACGTGAGGTTGTCGCTCTACAAGACATGGGGCATAAACGTTTGGCTTTGGAAGCCGGTGAAGACCCACGGCATAATCCGATAGAATACATTCTGGAGTCTATTCAAACCATCTACGGAATTCATCATAAGAATGGAGCCATCCGTCGTGTCAATGTGAATATTGCTGCCACCACCGTAGAAAATTACCGGAAGCTGAAAGACGCAGGTATCGGTACGTATATTCTCTTTCAGGAAACCTATCATAAAGCACATTACGAAGAACTGCATCCCACTGGTCCTAAAAGCAACTATGCTTATCATACCGAAGCCATGGACCGGGCTATGGAAGGAGGTATCGACGATGTCGGTATCGGTGTACTTTTTGGTTTGAATCTTTATCGATACGATTTTGTGGGTTTGCTGATGCATGCCGAACACTTGGAAGCTAAATTTGGAGTAGGGCCACATACCATCAGTGTGCCACGTATCTGTCCGGCAGATGATATTTCGACCAAAGATTTTCCGAATGCGATTTCCGATGATATGTTTGCACGCCTGGTAGCTGTGATTCGTATTTCTGTTCCTTATACCGGAATGATTATTTCCACCCGCGAGTCGGAAGCTGTCCGTCGCAGGGTGTTGGAGCTGGGTGTTTCGCAAATCAGTGGAGGCTCACGAACCAGTGTGGGAGGCTATGCTGAGACACAGCATGGAAATACGGAACAGTTTGACGTGAGCGACCATCGCTCGTTGGACGAAGTGGTGGGTTGGTTGCTCGATTTGGGACATGTCCCCAGTTTCTGTACCGCTTGTTACCGCGAAGGACGCACAGGCGACCGCTTTATGTCGCTTCTGAAATCGGGTCAGATAGCCAATTGTTGTGCACCCAATGCCTTGATGACATTGCAAGAATATCTGGAAGATTATGCTTCACCGGAGACCAAGGCGAAAGGAT
>DYCT01000211.1 GCA_019417975.1 Bacteroides sp. | reverse complement strand
GATTTAAAGATGTAATTGATAAAGACAAGGAACTCGATAAGGAATTCAATGAGGAGGATATTCAAATTAATACAGAAGATAAAGGATTGCTCCTTGTGGAAATAAAAGGTATTAATGGAACCTCAACAGATGCACAATGTAGTCAAATCTTTAAGAATGTTTTTCGCAGAAGGGAAGAACAACAAAGATTTGATGTCTTTGGATTGTATATTGTTAATAATGAAAGAGGTGTAGAACCTCTCTCCAGAACAATTCCTCCATTTAATCAGCAGCAGATCAAGGATGCGGTAAATGAAAAAAGAGGATTGTGCTATACGTGGCAATTGTTTAATCTGTATTTCGAGATAGAAGATGGGATCATAACTAAACAAGAAGCCCAAAGTATACTATTTAATAATGGCTTAATAGATTTTAGGCCAAAAGTAAGTGAAGTGGCCGTGCCACATAAGTATTATGGACAACATACCATAGTATGCCTGAAAATTGACAACGTAAAAATTAGTGTTGGGGATTTTTTCTTTTACGAGGAAGATGGTAGGTGGAAGAAGTTAAAAATATTAACTATTAAAGATGGAGATGAAAAATTTCAATCCGTATCAAAAGGAAATTACGGATTTGAACTAGATAGGCGATGCCCTAATAAAAAGATGTTATATGTAAAGCAATAAAACATTATAGTTCTATTGTACAATAGGTGATTCTTGAGTTTTGGCTGTCAAACAACAACCTGAAAGTTGTGTAATCTCGATTATTTATAGTACCTTTGCCTACAAAATAAGGCAAAGGTATTTTTGATGCATACAATGGCTGAAGACAAGATAGACAACGCTTTAGGCGAAGGAATGAATATAATGGAAAATAAGAGCGAGGATTGGATTTGCCATTCACAGGCTATAGCAGCAATCATGTCAAATCGAATGGAGGAACTTGGTATGACACAACGAGCTTTGGCTGAGAAAATGAATTGTACCCAGCAGTATGTTTCTAAAGTGTTGAAAGGTCGTGAAAATTTGTCGTTGGAAACCTTATGCAAAATAGAAAATGCATTAGACATCAAGATATTGCAAGCTAGAATAAATAAGTAGTAACACCATAGCAGGACAAGAATATGTCAACACAAAGCGAAGCGGCGTTGGAAGCCGGACTGATAGCCACACTTCGACAAATGGACTACGAGTATGTCCAGATTGTCGAAGAAGATAATCTTTATGCCAATTTCAAACGTCAGTTGGAGATTCATAACAAGAAACAACTGGCAGAAGTTGGTCGTACTTCATTTACAGATGAAGAATTTGAGAAGATATTGATTTATCTCGAAGGTGGGACACGCTTTGAAAAGGCCAAGAAACTTCGTGACCTCTATCCGCTTGATACGGTAAACGGACAACGGATTTGGGTGGAATTTCTCAATCGTACCCAATGGTGTCAGAATGAGTTTCAGGTCTCGAATCAGATTACTGTTGAAGGACGGAAAAAATGCCGCTATGATGTGACTATACTTATCAATGGTTTGCCATTGGTTCAGATAGAATTAAAGCGTAGAGGGGTAGAACTCAAACAGGCATACAATCAGATACAACGCTATCACAAGACCTCGTTTCATGGGTTGTTCGACTATATCCAGCTGTTTGTTATCTCAAATGGTGTCAATACCCGCTATTTTGCCAACAATCCTAATAGTGGTTATAAGTTTACATTCAATTGGACGGATGCTGCCAATCATCCGTTTAATGAATTGGATAAGTTTGCCGTATTCTTCTTGGAAAAATGTACGCTTGGTAAAATCATAGGGAAATATATCGTGCTGCACGAGGGCGACAAGTGCTTGATGGTGCTTCGTCCTTATCAGTTCTATGCCGTAGAAAAAATTCTAGATCGTGTGCAGAACTCCAACGATAACGGCTATATATGGCATACAACAGGAGCCGGAAAGACATTGACTTCGTTCAAGGCTGCCCAACTTGTGTCAGAGTTGGATGATGTGGATAAGGTTATGTTTGTTGTTGACCGACATGACCTTGATACCCAGACTCAATCGGAATATGAAGCGTTTGAGCCGGGAGCTGTGGATAGTACTGATAATACGGATGAACTTGTGAAACGCCTTCAAAGCAATTCCAAGATTATCATCACTACCATTCAGAAACTCAATGCTGCAGTCAGCAAGACGTGGTATAGCAACAAGATTGAAACTATTCGCCACTCACGTATCGTGATGATATTTGACGAGTGCCACCGCAGCCACTTTGGGGATAGTCATAAGAAGATTATGAAGTTCTTTGACAATGCTCAGATCTTTGGCTTCACGGGAACACCTATCTTTATTGAAAATGCGGTAGATGGGCATACCACTAAAGAGATATTCGGAAATTGTCTTCATAAATATCTTATTAAGGATGCCATAGCCGATGAAAACGTGCTTGGCTTTCTTGTGGAGTATTATCACGGTAACGAAGTTGTTGACAGTGACAACCAAGCCCGTATGGAGGAAATCGCCAAGTTTATCCTTAACAATTTCAACAAATCTACATTTGACGGAGAGTTTGATGCCTTGTTTGCCGTGCAATCTGTGCCGATGCTCATACGCTATTACAAGATATTCAAATCTTTGACTCCGAAAATCCGTATTGGTGCTGTGTTTACTTACGCTGCTAACAATAGTCAGGATGATGAACAGACTGGCATGGGCACAGGGCAGTATGCAAAAGAGAGCGTGGGCGAGGCGGATGAACTGCAAGCCATTATGGACGATTATAACAATATGTTCGGCACTGCCTTTACTACAGAAAATTTCCGTGCCTACTATGATGACATCAATCTGCGCATGAAAAAGAAGAAAGCGGATATGAAACCGCTTGACCTTTGTCTTGTCGTGGGGATGTTCCTTACTGGTTTCGACAGTAAAAAACTGAATACACTCTATGTGGATAAGAATATGGAATATCACGGTTTGTTGCAAGCGTTCAGTCGTACCAACCGAGTATTGAACGAGAAGAAACGTTTCGGGAAAATCGTTTGCTTCCGTGACTTGAAAAACAATGTTGATACGTCTATTAAATTGTTCAGCAACTCTGATAATCCAGAAGACATAGTACGTCCACCGTTTGAGGATGTAAAAAGAGAATATAAATGCTTGGCAACAGAGTTCCTGAAAAAATATCCTACACCCGACAGTATAGATTTTTTACGAAGCGAAAATGATAAGAAGAATTTTGTTCTTGCATTTCGTGATATTATCCGTAAACATGCAGAAATCCAGATATACGAAGATTACAGCGAGGATGCGGAAGACCTTGGTATGACCGAGCAGCAATTCAACGACTATAAGAGTAAGTATCTTGACATTACGGTCGGGTTTATTGAACCGCCTGTAATTCCATCTGTAGTTGCAGAAGACCCTATTCCGTATGGAAACAGTCAAGGATTGGAAGATATTGATTTCTGTCTTGAACTTCTACATAGCGACATTATCAATGTGGCTTACATTCTTGAACTCATTGCAGAACTTGACCCATATAGCAATGATTACTCAGAAAAGCGGCAACATATCATTGATACAATGATTAAGGATGCCGGGATGCGAGGCAAAGCCAAACTCATTGATGGCTTTATTCGGAAAAATGTTGATGAAGATAAGGAAAACTTCATGAGCGGACGTAGTAAGGCTGATGGTACAAGTGAATTGGAAGAGCGTTTGAATCAATATATTGTATCTGAACGCAATAAGGCAGTAAACGATTTGGCGGACGATGAACAGATTTCTGCCGAAGTGCTGAATCTATACATAAAAGAGTATGACTATTTGCAAAAGGAACAGCCGGAAATCATACAGAAGGCACTGAAAGAGAAGCATCTTGGCCTTATAAAAACAAGAAAAGCATTGACGAGAATCATGGAGAGATTGCGTAATATAATAAGAACATTTAATTGGGAGTAAATTCGGATATGGTAAAGACAAATGAACCCGGATATGTGTATATCTTGACTAATCCAAGT
>DYCT01000210.1:2235-4017 GCA_019417975.1 Bacteroides sp. | reverse complement strand
ATTCTATACTGTTACAAGACGGCTATGGAATTCAATAAAGAACTGCTATTATGAAAAAGACATTAACCACGCTGTTCGTTGTGCTTGCCACATCAATGACATCAGTCAGTGCTCAAGAAGCAAAAATTGTTTCTGGTAAAATCCACTGCGCTGATGATTTTCAGGTAACCCTGCCGGAAGGAGTAAATTTCTCAATGCGAGATTTCGGCACGGATAAGTTCCTGACACCTATAAGACCTCGTAAAGCCACTGCCGACGAAGAAAAGGTAACAGTAACATTCAAGGTAACGAGCGAAAAGAAGCCCCATGAAGGCTATATTTTCAATAAGGACATGATGGAAGAAGTAGATTTCGATGGGAAAGAAGGTTCTATTACTGTTCCTAAAGGTACATATGATATGTATGTAGCCTTCAACGATGTCGTCTTCAGATATGTTTTTAAAGAGAATATCCAGGTGACAGACGGAATGGAAATTGAATTCGACCAAAATGAAGCAACTGTCCCCGTGGAAACACACTTCTTTGACGAAAACAACCAAGAACTTTTTATGGATATTTCCGAAGGTTCGACTGTTGTGACAAAAGGAACTGCCGATAGAATGGTTAAAAACATCTCTATTGTTCACAAAGATTATGGTAATGCAGCCGACATTGTCAGCATGGGCTATAAGAAAAAGGATTACCCGATGGATATCTATGTAAACAAGCTTAGCGACAAATATTTTGTTGGTCAGTCTGCCGTAATCCGTGTTGCCTCACATCACTATGTTTATAAATCCCTTATAAACGATTTCAAAAAGACTGTATACAATTCAACTCCGGAAAACCTGGCAAAGCTCGTTACCGATTTCAATACGTCTCCGGCATTCAAGGGAAAGAAAAACGTAGGATATCCGGGCGTAGATTCCAAATTGTTGTTCAATGGCTATGTTATAAACAGCGTGAGCACATGGAATAAGAATGACCCTAAAGATGACGGCAAAGTTATTGTATACATTGACTGTCCAGAAGCAGCAGAAACCGACGATTGTCATCTGAATGTTGTAGCTCGTCCGATAATCACAGACAGCTATGATGAAGCAGGACAGAAATTTACGTTTATCAATGCACCATTAGCAATCGGTAATGCCAAAGAAGGTGTAAAGTATCTTGTAGTTGGTAATGATAAAACAGCCTTTATCAATGTACCTGTTGAAGACAATCATTATAGTTTCTATCCAGGACATCCGGAATTCTCTTTCACAGCTCCTGACGGCACTGCTCATTTCGGCAACAGCGTCCCGTTGCTGTCATACAATGCAAGAAGAAGAGTTGTAATTACAGATGTTTACTTCTATGACACATACCGCTACTTGGGTAGATACGGCGAACTCCGTGAGACAGATGCAGAAGTTGCCGTAGCTGACACTAAAGAAACAGAGAATGGGACATTGATTACATTGACCAATACCAATATTGAGCTTGACGGCATTACAGGCAAGAATGTTGCTGAAATCTTGTTCGATTCTAAAAAAGAAGACAATGCAGCTCCTACATTCCAAATGCTTTCATTCAAAGATGCTGAAGGTAATATCTGCGACCGCTTCACAAGTATCAAAGGCGCCAAGATGCTTTTGGCCGGCGGCGACTTTACATATATACCAAAAACAAAGTCTCCTTACGGCTACTACACTTATGAGGCCCCTGCAAGCGTAAAAGCATTCTATGCTCCTCGCGGAACAGAGAGCTGGGTTGAACTTCCATTGGTCGAAATTCCTGAGAAATTCTTCATGCCTGCATTCG
>DYCT01000210.1:1756-2225 GCA_019417975.1 Bacteroides sp. | reverse complement strand
ATTCGGTAATTTCTATGAAGCTGACCTCAGCAATGTAGTTGTAGAGAATGCTGATACATGGTTTGACGTGCGTCTGGAAATGACTGACGCTACCGGCAACTACCAGAAACAGACCATCAGCCCCGCATTCAAGGTTGCAACCCCCTCTTCTATTGAACAAATTAAGTCTGCTGCTAACAACTCACTCGTAATATTAAACAAGAGAGTTGCGCTCGCAAACAATGACAAGGCAAACTTCACTGTTCGCTCTATCGATGGCCGCACTATGCTGAATGCTTACGCTAACGGTGTTGACCTCATAGGCATGGGCTCCGGCATCTATGTAGTGACAGCTGTTTTGCCCGACGGTAATGTAATCTCTACAAAGATTGTTCTTTAATAATCTATCACAAGCATCATTGTCAAGATGTAACATGACACTGAGCATTTGAAAAACATACAGCTATCATACAGGCAGCAGGAATCAAGC
>DYCT01000210.1:0-1746 GCA_019417975.1 Bacteroides sp. | reverse complement strand
GCTGCCTGTTTTCTTATCAAATAGGAAATATTGCCAACACACACGGAAATATCGCCATTTCGCAACCCGCAAGAAACTCCTTCCTTTGCAATATCAAAACAAACAAAACCTGAAGCAATGAAAAGAAGACATTTTAAATCGGCATTAAGCATGGTGCTCGCGCTAACGCTAAGTATAGCACAAGCGGCTTGCACCGGAAATACAGATAATAATAACAATAACATAAAGGAGGAACAACAAATGAAAACTCAAGAATTGAACAAAAACGAATTTATCCGGAAAGTACATAACTTCGAAGCAAATACACAAACTTGGAAATTCGAAGGTGAACGTCCCTGCATCGTCGATTTCTATGCAAGCTGGTGCGGTCCCTGTAAAGCACTGTCGCCCGTGTTGGAAGAGCTGGCCAAAGAATATGAAGGGAAAATCGACATCTATAAAGTGAACGTAGACGAGCAAAGCGACATCGCTACTGCCTTCGGCATCCGTAGCATTCCCACTCTGCTGTTCTGCCCGACCGACGGACAACCGGGACTTTCGCAAGGCGCATTGCCCAAAAACGAATTAAAAAAAATCATCGACAACAACCTGTTAAAATAAATAAGTTATCTTTACCGGGTGAACAAAGAAAAACCGGCTATGGAATATCACTTTAACACCCGACTAAATGGCTGTATTGCATTAACAGACTCTTTTGAAACGAATTCCACCTTACTGCAAGATAAGAATCTCTATAAATTTATCTGGGTAGAAGGTGGAATGTTACATCTGCTCATCGACCACATTCCGGTGACACTGATGCCTCATGAGATGTTATGCCTAAACGCCTTGCACCACATCGACTTTGTAGAACAAAAAGGCGATTGTCTGGCTCTACTGTTCAATAGCAATTTCTATTGCATATTCGGACACACCAAAGAAGTATCGTGCAACGGATTCTTGTTCAGCGGAAGCGACAATCTAAAAAAGCTCCGTTTGGACACAGAACAACTGCAAACACTACACCATATCATTCGCGACATCGCTTCTGAAGACAATCAAAACGACAATCTGCAAGAAGAGATGTTGCGTACATTACTCAAACGCTTCATCATCACTTGTACCCGTATCGCACGCGACCAATACATCATAAGCGAAGACAAAGACAATGGGTTCGAACTGGTACGCCAATATTATGTATTGGTGGAAAAATACTTCAAGGAGAAAAAGCAGGTACAGGAATATGCCGATGAGCTACACCGCTCGCCCAAAACACTCAGCAATCTGTTTGCCACCTACGGACTGCCCTCCCCCTTACGCATCATTCATGAACGCATTGAAGCCGAGGCTAAACGACTCTTACTATACACCTCAAAAAGCGCAAAAGAAATAGCCGACATTTTAGGATTTGAAGATCCGGCAACTTTTAGCCGATTCTTCAAGAAAATGACCGGTGAAAGCATTTCTGCTTTTAAAGAAAAGAACAAAGCATAAGACGAAACGAAAGCCAAACATCCATCACTGCCTACATCGGCATGCTTTTTTGTTAAAATTCCAACGAGAGCTGCCCATCGCCCAACAAATTGAAGGTCATACGATGATAAGGAGTAGTGCCATGCTCCTTGATGGCCAACCGATGTTTCTTGGTGGGATAGCCCTTATTCTTATCCCAATCGTAATAAGGATACTCCTCGTGCAGACGATTCATATAATACCTCAGTTCGGGATAACCGAGTGTCTTATCCAATATAAATGCAGCGTGCATAC
>DYCT01000021.1:8939-13091 GCA_019417975.1 Bacteroides sp. | reverse complement strand
GTCGTCGCTCACCCTATACCTATTATATATATATATACTTTTCGAGTTAAACAAGAGAATGGCATCGGCCACATCACACCCGAAATATTTTACAAGCGTGTATCAGCTCCCCACATCATCTTATCACGCAACGTTTTGAAGAAATTATGATCAAAGCGCTTCACAACCTTGGTTGTATAGTCTGCCTTACGAATGGTGAGT
The DNA here is from genome assembly GCA_019417975.1 of Bacteroides sp. Classification (GTDB taxonomy): domain Bacteria; phylum Bacteroidota; class Bacteroidia; order Bacteroidales; family Bacteroidaceae; genus DYCT01. The sequence continues at coordinate 12,890 of DYCT01000021.1, read as the reverse complement.
TGCACCCCTTCCGGACACGACTCGCTCCGTCCGTCAATGGCAATCAAGAAGTTTCGACTCCTACTCTCCACATCGAGTGTCACCGTCCAGTCGTCTCTAATCACAATAGGACGCACATTCAAACTATGCGGAGCCACAGGCGTCAGCACAATCGAATCGGAATGAGGTACGATAACAGGACCGCCCACACTCAGCGAATAAGCTGTAGACCCTGTAGGAGTAGCTACCACCAATCCGTCAGCTTGAAAAGTAGTCAAATAATCACCGTTAATAGCTGTATGGATACTAATCATCGAAGATATATCGTGCTTCAAGATGGCTACTTCATTGAGCGCATACGGATAGCCCTGCAACGGATGACCGTTGCACTTCAGTTCAAGCACACTCCGTTCTTCTATCTTATAGTGTCCCTCATAAATTTCACGAAAAGTAGCCGCCATTTCTTCGGGCGAGATATCAGCCAGAAAGCCTAACCGTCCGGTGTTAACACCCAAAATAGGAATACCTCGTCTGCCCACTCCAGTGGCTGCTTTTAAGAATGTACCGTCGCCCCCTACACTGATTACCATGTCGGCATCAAAGTCAAGCTCATCGAACAAGCCGTCCGCCCGGACTTTCAAATTCAAATCGGACGTAAGAAACTCATAAAAATCACGACACACATACACCTCAGCCCCATGCTTCTCAAGCAAACGAAACAGCGTCTGTGCATAAACCGATTTTTTAGCCTGCCATGTATTTCCATATAGAGCAAATTTCATCCTTATAGCTGTTTAATCTTTAAATTTTATGAATCTTTTCAGAAGAATAGCTGCCTCATTAGAGAATAACTATTACTTTTGTCTTTCTATAAACCAGATATGCAAATGTGGGCTTTTTTTTCCACTCGGTCAAGAAAGTCCAGTAAAAAGATACAGAACTATGACGAAATTGAGTGTAAACATAAACAAAGTGGCTACCCTGCGCAATGCCCGTGGAGGTAACAATCCCAATGTATTGCAAGTAGCCCTCGACTGTGAAGCATTTGGAGCAGAAGGAATTACTGTCCATCCACGCCCTGACGAGCGACACATCCGCCGTTCGGACGTATTCGAGCTTCGCCCGATGCTAAAGACCGAATTCAACATCGAAGGAAACCCCACACCGGAATTCATCGACTTGGTACTGAAGGTAAAGCCTCATCAGGTAACCCTCGTACCCGACTCGCCCGACCAGCTTACCAGCAATGCCGGTTGGGACACAAAAACGCATCAGGCATTCCTCAGCGAAGTGCTCGACACATTCAAAAAAGCCGGTATCCGCACATCGGTATTCGTTGATGCGCAAGCCGAAATGATAGAGTATGCAGCCAAAGCCGGTGCCGACCGCGTAGAGTTGTATACCGAACCTTATGCTAGCAACTATGCCATCGACCGCGAAAAAGCATTGGCTCCCTTCCTCGAGGCAGCCAAAGTAGTACGTAGTTTGGGCATGGGTCTGAATGCCGGTCACGACTTGAGCTTGCAGAATCTCCGTTACCTGCACGAAAATATTCCTTGGATAGACGAAGTTTCTATCGGCCATGCACTGATTTGCGATGCGCTCTACTTAGGATTGAAAACAACTATTGAAGAATATAAAAATTGTCTGCGCTGATGAATACATTACTCACCATCCTGGCACAAGCCACAAGCGATGTGGCTGCTATCCAAGAAACCAATCCGGTTCTGACTCCAGTAAGTACCGGCAACGAAATAAACATGTTGGACATGGCTATGAAGGGCGGCTGGATTATGCTGGTCTTGGCCTTGCTTTCTGCCCTTTGTTTCTATATCCTTTTCGAACGCCTGTATGTATTACGCAAAGCCAAAAAGGAGGATCCGCGCTTCATGGATAAAATCAAAGACTTTATCTCCAGTGGAGAAATCAAATCGGCTATCACCTATTGCCAGATGACCGATACCCCATCTGCCCGCATGATTGAAAAAGGTATCAGTCGCATGGGGCGCCCGGTGCAGGACGTACAGGTCGCTATTGAAAATGTGGGAAACTTGGAAGTGTCGAAACTGGAAAAAGGATTACCCATCATGGCTACCATCGCTGCAGGCGCACCGATGATTGGTTTCTTAGGTACCGTGACCGGTATGGTACGCGCTTTCTGGGAAATGGCCAATGCCGGCAACAACATTGACATCACCCTGCTTTCTGGAGGTATCTACGAAGCCATGATTACAACCGTAGGTGGCCTTATCGTTGGTATCATCGCCATGTTTGCCTACAACTACCTTGTAACTCTGGTCGATGGCATCGTCAACAAAATGGAAGCAAAGACCATCGCTTTCCTCGACCTGCTCAGCGAACCGGAACATAAATAAGGAGAACGGTCTATGGCTTTAAAAAGAAGAACAAAAATATCGCCCAACTTCAGTATGGCATCCATGACGGATATCATTTTCCTCTTGCTGATATTCTTCATGATAACCTCTACTGTAGTATCACCCAATGCGATTAAGGTTTTGCTGCCGCAAGGCAAACAGCAGACTTCGGCCAAGCCACTGACACGGGTCATCATCGACAAAGAGTTGAACTATTACGCTGCCTTTGGCAATGAGGCCGAGATGCCTATCGACCTGCAAGACCTTACCCCCTTTCTGCAACAGTGTGCAGAACGAGAACCCGAAATGTATGTAGCATTGTATGCCGACGAGTCTGTACCTTATCGAGAAATTGTCAAGGTACTGAACATAGCCAACGAAAACCACTTTAAAATGGTTTTGGCCACACGTCCGCCGGAAAACAAATAAACGAAACTGCAACTTGTGAACAAGGATAATAGAGAAATAGCCGGACTCGTAGGAACATTTGTAGTACACATATTCATCGTGCTACTATCCTTTTTTGTCTATGTGCGGCAGCCAGCCGAGCAGGAAGAAGGAGGTGTACCCGTCATGATGGGCGATGTAAATACATCGAAAGGGACCTTTACTCCGGCTACGATGACCGAAGTGGATATCCTTCCGGAAAACAGCGCACCCCAAACAAATGAGCCGGAAACGCCCGAACAAGAGATGCTGACACAAGACGAAGAGCCAACTGTAGCCATCCCGAAGAAAAAGGAAACCCCTAAGAAGCCAAAGTCAAAACCAGAAGAGCCGAAAAAGCCCAAAGAGAAGACGGAAGCTGAAAAGAAAGCCGAAGCAGAAAAAGCTGCAGCTGAGAAAGCAGCAAAAAGTATCGCAGGAGCTTTTGGTAAAGGGTCTAAAATGGCCAATAAAGGCTCTGGCAACACAGAAAACGGCATCGAAGGAAGCAAGGACGGCAATGCCACATCGGGTAAAAGTACCGGTGTAGAAGGAGATGGCATCTTCGACCTCAACGGACGCTCTTTAGGCGAAGGCGGATTACCACGTCCTGTTTGTAATGTAGAAGAGGAAGTAGTAGTGGTGGTAAACATCATTGTTGACCCCTCGGGAAAAGTAGTAGGCACAAGCATCAACAAGCAAACCAATACAGCCAATGCCACACTACGCGATGCGGCAGAAGAAGCGGCCAAACGAGCACGCTTCAACAGTGTGGAGGGTATCAACAACCAGATTGGTACCATTACCTATTATTTCAAACTTAAATAAAATAAAAGGAGAACTATTTATGGAAACTATTTATGTATTTTTTGCCGATGGATTTGAGGACATCGAAGCCTTGACTCCGGTTGACGTGCTCCGCCGTAGCGGACTGAATGTAAAGACAATCTCTACAAACGGTAAGAGAACTGTAGAAAGTGCACACGGTGTTTCCATCTGCTGTGATGCTCTCTTCGAAGAACAAACTTTCGAAGATGCTGCCCTCTTGATTCTGCCGGGCGGTATGCCGGGTGCTACCAACTTGAACGCACACGAAGGGTTACTCCAACTTATCAAAAAGATGCACGAAGCGCATAAGCCATTGGCTGCCATCTGCGCAGCTCCATTGGTG
>DYCT01000021.1:4927-8929 GCA_019417975.1 Bacteroides sp. | reverse complement strand
TGTTTGGAGGTCTCGGTATCCTGAAAGGCAAGAAAGCGACTTGTTACCCCGGATTTGAAACATATTTGGAAGGAGCTACCTACACGGCCAATCTGGTAGAGAAAGACGATAACATCATCACAGGAAAAGGCCCGGGTGCTGCCATCGCATTTGCATTCACTATCATGGAACAGTTCTGTGGAAGCGAAAAAGCCAAAGAGCTCAAAGCCGGCATGATGATTGAATAATCGATTAAACGACAAGAAGTAAGTTTGTGCCTGCCCCAGAACAATCTGTGACGGGCACAAACCATATCATAAAAACACCTAAAACAACCCCAAGCCCATGAAACATATTCTTATCGTAGCCGGAGGAAAAGGATTGAGAATGGGAAGCGACATCCCCAAACAATTCATCCCGGTAGGCGGACGACCGGTGTTAATGCATACTTTAGATGCATTCTATCGACACGACCCTACCATCGACATCATATTGGTATTGCCACAGTCGCAACAATCCTATTGGAAAGAGTTGTGTGCGAAATACGATTTTCATATTCCTCATCGCATCGCCAATGGAGGAGAGACACGATTCCATTCGGTTAAAAACGGATTGGAGCTTATCGAAGACCGCAACGGACTGACGGGCATCCACGATGGAGTACGTCCGTTTGTTTCATCCGAAGTCATTGTACGCTGTTACACCGAAGCAGCAATCCACAAAGCCGTCATCCCCGTAGTCGATGTAATAGAAACCCTTCGCCATCTGAACCGTACTGTTCCTCGCAATGAGTACAAATTGGTTCAGACTCCACAAGTATTCGATACAGCGCTCCTGCAACAAGCTTACCAACAACCCTATAAGCCTGATTTCACAGACGATGCCTCGGTGGTAGAAGCTTTAGGACAATCGGTCTTTTGTGTAGAAGGCAACAGAGAAAATATCAAGATAACCACTCCATACGATTTGACAATAGCCAATGCACTAATTCATGTTTGACCTCAGTACCCAAGATATTACCTATTTACCGGGAGTAGGCCCTAACCGGGCTTCAATCCTCAACAAAGAGCTGAACATCCGTTCTTTGCAGGACTTGCTTTACTATTTCCCGTATAAGTATGTAGACCGTAGTCACGTCTACACCATTCGGGAAATAGACGGTAACATGCCCTATATCCAACTCCGTGGGAAAATACTTAGCTTCGAAATCTTGGGAGAAGGCAGACAAAGACGAATGATAGGACACTTCTCCGATGGGACGGGTGTTGTAGATTTGGTATGGTTTCAAGGCATCAAATTCTTAAAGGGAAAATACGACACTCTAAAGGAATATCTCGTGTTCGGGAAACCAACTGTATTCAACGGACGCATCAACATCGCACATCCCGATATAGACGAGATATCCGAACTGCAACTATCATCCATCGGACTACAACCCTATTACAACACCACCGAGAAGATGAAACGGAGCTTCCTCAATTCACAAGCCATCGAAAAGCTGGTACACACACTGCTTTCCCGCCTACACGAACCGATGGAAGAGACATTGAGCCCGTCCATCCTAAACGCACATCACCTGATGCCTTTGGGAGAGGCACTCCGGAACATTCATTTTCCACAAAGTCCGGCTCTATTGCGCAAAGCCCAATTGCGCCTGAAGTTCGAAGAGCTATTCTATGTACAGCTCAACATTCTGCGCTACAGCAAGGAGCGACAACGCAAGTACCGTGGTTTTGTCTTCAGTCGCATCGGAGAATCTTTCAATTCTTTCTACAACAATAACCTGCCGTTTCAGCTTACCAACGCGCAAAAGCGAGTCATCAAAGAGATACGCAACGATGTAGGAAGCGGACGCCAAATGAATCGTCTGTTACAAGGCGACGTAGGGAGTGGAAAGACCCTTGTTGCCTTGATGAGTATGCTCATTGCCATCGACAATGGTTTCCAAGCCTGCCTAATGGCTCCAACCGAAATCCTGGCCAACCAACATTTCGAAACCATCCGCCAACTGTTGTTCGGACTCAATATCCGCGTCGAGTTGCTTACCGGTTCTGTAAAAGGAAAAAAGCGAGAAGAAATCCTGTCCTCACTCATCACCGGCGATATACATATATTAATAGGTACACATGCCATCATAGAAGATACAGTCCACTTTTCTTCTCTGGGCTTTGTTGTCATCGACGAACAACATCGTTTTGGAGTTGCCCAACGAGCCAAACTATGGAAAAAGAACGTCAACCCGCCCCATATCCTGGTCATGACAGCTACCCCCATCCCACGCACACTGGCCATGACCCTTTATGGCGACTTGGATGTATCTATCATCGACGAGCTGCCTCCCGGACGCAAGCCTATTGAAACCCGACACCAATTCGACAATCGTCGTGAAAGCCTCTATTCCTTTCTACGCCAAGAGCTAAAGAAAGGGCGTCAAGCCTATATCGTCTATCCGCTTATTAAAGAGAGCGAGAAAATGGACATTAAAAACCTGGAAGAAGGTTATGAACAAATCTGCCAGGCATTCCCCGAATATCGCATCAGTAAAGTACACGGTCAGATGAAAGCAGCCGAGAAAGACCAAGAAATGCAACGGTTTGCCGGCGGTGAATCGCAAATCATGGTAGCTACTACCGTTATTGAGGTAGGAGTGAACGTCCCCAATGCCTCGGTCATGGTAATCGAAAATGCAGAACGTTTCGGACTCTCCCAACTTCACCAACTCCGTGGTCGGGTAGGTAGAGGTGCCGAACAGTCGTTCTGTATCTTAGTAACCAACTATAAGCTTACCGAAGATACACGCAAGCGATTGGAGATTATGGTAAACTCAAACGACGGATTCGAAATAGCCGAAGCCGACTTGAAGCTGAGAGGACCAGGCGATTTGGAGGGGACCCAACAAAGCGGTATCGCTTTCGACTTGAAAATTGCCAATATCACTCGCGACGGACAACTGTTGCAGTACGTACGAGACATCGCAACACAAATCGTGGAAAAAGATCCGGACAACAACCGTCCGGAAAACCAAATCCTTTGGACACAGCTAAAGAAGTTACGCAAGAGCAATGTAAACTGGGCTTCCATCAGCTAACTTCATTTCATCTTATTCCTATCGGAAGCTACCCAAAAGAATATCATCTCTTCCTGTCCGGTAAAGAATAACACCTTGTCGTTTTAAGCTTTGCCGGATAGAGATAATAACATTGCTTTCTTTTTTCAAAAAAAGGTCCTCACAGGAAGAGAGTTCATAAAAAAACTTAAAGAAAAGACCTGCGTTTAAAATAAAAAAACTACCTTTGGAAGAATTTTATCGTCAACACGTTGATTTACCTTTAATCATACTGAAAACAGAATGGAAAAAACATTAGTCTTATTAAAACCATGTACACTGCAAAGAAGCCTGACAGGCGAAATCATTCATCGCTTCGAGCGTAAAGGCTTGCGCCTTGCCGGTTTGAAAATGATGCAATTGACAGACGAACTATTAAGCGAACATTATGCTCACTTAAAAGAGAAACCATTCTTCCAACGTGTAAAAGATTCCATGATGACAGCTCCGGTCATTGCTTGTTGCTTTGAAGGAGTCGATGCCATTCAAACTGTCCGTACCTTGGCAGGGCCAACCAACGGACGTCTTGCAGCACCCGGCACTATCCGTGGAGACTATAGCATGAGTTTTCAAGAAAACATCGTTCATGCCTCCGACTCCCCAGAGACGGCCGAAATAGAATTAAAACGCTTTTTTAAACCGGAAGAGATATTCGATTACGAGCAAGCGGTATTCCCCTTCCTCTATGCTTGTGATGAATATTGATTATTTAAACGCAAAGGATGAAGTTTAATTGGATTAAAACAGGATTGGCTGCCTTGACAGCTGTTATCAGTCTGAATTCATTCTCTCAGGATTTGATAGCGCGCCAAGCACCCATCGACAGAAAATTAAAAGCAGTAGACTCTTTGGCTCTACAGCGTCAAATCAGAGCAGAGCAAGCCAAATACTCTGCTTTCAGCTTATATCCCGACTGG
>DYCT01000021.1:0-4917 GCA_019417975.1 Bacteroides sp. | reverse complement strand
ACCGTGTACATACATTTGCAAGCAAAGCCTTAGTGCCCGATTCTTTCCGCATCGACCTGACAGGGTTTTCAATGCCGACCAACAGCATTAAAATCACCTCGAAATTCGGTCCGCGTTGGCATCGCATGCACAACGGATTGGATGTAAAAGTAAACATCGGCGATACCATTGTAGCTGCTTTCGACGGTAAGATACGTATTGTCAACTACGAACGTCGCGGTTACGGTAAGTACGTTGTCATCCGTCACCCGAACGGACTTGAAACCATCTACGGACACTTGTCCAAGCACTTGGTCAAAGTAGACGATGAGGTCAAAGCCGGTCAACCGATTGGTTTGGGTGGAAATACCGGACGCTCTACCGGTTCACACCTACATTTTGAAACTCGTTTCTTAGGCATTGCCATCGACCCGGCTTTCATGTTCGACTTTCCGAAGCAGGACGTCACAGCCGACTCTTATCTCTTTGTCAAGAACAAGAGTTCGCGTTCTTACGGAAATGGCGGTGGAGGTGTGAAATACTACAAAGTCAAAAAAGGCGATACTCTCTCGCGCATTGCTGCCAACAACAGAGTGTCCATCAATTCCCTTTGCAAGCTAAACCGTATCACACGCAACACCATTTTGCGTCCGGGACAAGTATTGCGATGCTCTTAAAAATCCGCTAAAAAGATAAATTAAAATAAGGAACAGACCCGTAGCTCCATTTAAGCTGCGGGTCGTTTTTTTATTTCTGCAATAATTACTACCTTTGTTGCCTATTTTAAAAAAGATGATGGAAAATACAAAACAGCAATTTGAACAAATCATAGCTCTTTGCCGAGACCTGTTTATCAAAAAGCTACATGATTACGGCTCAGCATGGCGCATCATGCGACCTACCTCACTGACAGACCAAATCCTGATTAAAGCCAACCGGATACGCAGCATCGAGGTGAAAGGTGTAAGCCTCATCGATGAAGGTATCCGTTCCGAATTTATCGGGATTGTGAACTATGGCATTATCGGACTCATCCAGTTGGAAAAAGGCTATGCCGAGAAAGCCGACTTGACCAATGAAGAGGCAATCGCTTGCTACGACAAATATGCAAAAACGGCTATGGAACTGATGCTTGCCAAAAATCATGATTACGACGAGGCTTGGAGAAGTATGCGTATCAGTTCGTACACCGACCTCATCCTCATGAAAATCTATCGTACCAAGCAAATAGAAAGTCTGCATGGCAACACCGTTGTGTCCGAAGGCATCGACGCAAACTATATGGACATGATAAACTATGCCGTTTTCGGATTAATCAAACTGGAATTTGGAGAATAAGCAACAACATATCATCCGCTGTGTCTGGGTCAACGTATGCCGTTTCATCCTATCCGCCACATTCATCTTTTCCGGGTTTGTAAAAAGTGTCGACCCGCTTGGCACTCAATATAAGATTGCGGACTATCTGGAGGCCTTTCATCTCACGCCCTTTGTGCCGGATATAATCCCCCTTATCGCCTCTGTTTTTTTAGGCCTGCTCGAATTCACCTTGGGCGTACTCCTGCTATTCGGCATCCGACGCCACACATCGTCCATCCTGACATTGCTGCTGATGCTTTTCATGACTCCCCTCACCCTCTATCTGGCCATTGCCAATCCGGTATCGGACTGTGGATGTTTTGGCGATGCCATTGTCATCAGCAACTGGGCTACTTTTTGGAAAAACATCGTCTTGCTGACGGCTGCTGTCTTTGTATTCCGTTGGCGTGCCCTACTCATCCGTTTGGTCAGTGAGAAATCGCAATGGCTCATCTCCATCTATACGATTGTTTATATTTTGGGCATATCCACTTATTGCCTTTATTACCTACCTTTATTCGACTTCCGCCCCTACCATATCGGTGCAAATATCCAGCAAGGCATGGGAATACCGGAAGGAGCCAAGCCCAACATCTATGAGAGCATCTTCGTGCTGGAGAAAGATGGAGTAAAAAAAGAATTCACGCTCGACAACTACCCGGACAGCACCTGGACGTTTGTCGACAGTCGTACCATACTCAAAGAGAAAGGTTACGAACCACCGATTCACGATTTTTCCATCGCTCGTGTCGAAGATGGAGAAGACATCACCCAAGAAATACTACAAAATCCGGGCTACACATTCTTACTGATAGCTTACCGGATAGAAGATGCCGACAATAGCAGCATCGACCTGGTCAACGAAATCTACGACTACAGTGTGGAGCATCAGTACGGATTCTACTGCCTCACCTCTTCGCCCGATGAAGCCATCGAGCATTGGAAAGACCAGACCGGAGCCGAATATCCATTCTGCCTGACAGACGGCATTACGCTAAAAACCATCATACGCTCCAATCCCGGACTGGTCTTGCTGAAAGATGGAACGATATATGGGAAATGGAGCTACAACAACCTTCCCGATGAATTTGTACTGAATGCTCCTTTGGAACAATTGGAGTTGGGACAGCTGAAGACCAGCGACCACCGATACACCACCCTGCGTGTTGTGCTATGGTTCATACTCCCGCTGCTTGTGTTCACTGGATTAGACTTACTGTTGATAAAACGCAGAAATAGAAAAAAGGAAGGAGTCCAACCCACTCCAGACGAACAAGATACTAATTAATTAACCCTTTTTTAAATCAATAGAACAAAATGAGAAAAAACATTGTTGCAGGTAACTGGAAAATGAACAAGACCCTTCAAGAGGGTATCGAGTTGGCAAAAGAGCTGAACGAAGCCTTGTTGCCAGAAAAACAAAACTGTGATGTAATCATCTGCACCCCATTCATACACTTGGCTTCTGTAGCTCAGTTGGTCAATGCAGAAAAGATTGGCGTAGGAGCAGAAAACTGTGCTGACAAAGCTTCAGGTGCTTACACTGGTGAAGTATCTGCCTCTATGGTAGCGTCAACTGGTGCAAAATACGTTATTTTGGGTCACTCCGAACGTCGTGCTTACTACCACGAGACAGTAGAAATCTTGGCAGAGAAAGTAAAATTGGCTTTGGAAAACGGTCTGAAAGTAATCTTCTGTATCGGAGAAGTATTGGAAGAACGCGAAGCTAACAAGCAAAACGAAGTAGTAGCTGCTCAGTTGGCAAGCGTATTCAGCCTTTCAGCTGCTGATTTTGCCAACATCATCTTGGCTTACGAACCGGTATGGGCTATCGGTACAGGCAAGACTGCTACTCCTGAGCAAGCTCAAGAAATCCATGCATACATCCGCTCTTTGGTTGCTGAAAAATATGGCAACGAAATGGCTGAAAACACTTCTATCCTGTACGGTGGCAGCTGCAAGCCATCCAACGCAAAAGAGTTGTTTGCCAACCCGGATGTAGACGGTGGCCTTATCGGAGGTGCTGCATTGAAAGTAGCCGACTTCAAAGGCATTATCGACGCATTCAACTAATTCTAAACATTCGAAAGCAGGACTTCCCTCTTTGGAGTCCTGCCCTTTCGGTTAAACAAACCAGATATGAGAAAACGAATCATCTTCTTCATCTTAGCTTGTCTGCCACTCCTTTTCGTACAAGCACAAGACATCTTAAAAGACCTCGCAACCCAGCGTCCGGGCGAAGGTGTCGTACACATCCATCAAGATGCTTCCATAGCCAACTTAGTAGGAAAACCGGCAGAGGTCAATGCCGCTAACGGTGAAAGGAAGACTATTCGTACAGCCGGATACCGCGTTCAGGTATATGCCGGAAACAACTCACGAAAGGCACGCGAAGAAGCATCGGAAAAAGGAGAAAAGATAAAAGAATATTTCCCCGAACTACCGGTTTACACCTATTTCACTTCTCCACGCTGGCTATGCCGTGTAGGCGACTTCAAGAGTATCGAAGAAGCCGATGCCGCCATGCGCAACATACGGGCCACAGGCATATTCAAAGAAGCATCCATTGTTAAAGAAATCATCAATATCCACCTATAACCATGCAAGACAATCAAGAAGTATTTATACCGGAAAAGATAGAACAGCTGAAAACACACTATCGTGCCATCCTCGACCTGCTGGGCGAAGATGCAGAACGGGAAGGACTGATAAAGACTCCCGAACGAGTAGCCAAGGCTATGCTCACCCTGACCAAAGGATACAACATGGACCCGAAAGCTGTTTTAAGCGCAGCGATGTTTAAAGAAGAATACAGCCAAATGGTCATTGTGAAAGACATCGATTTCTTCTCTCTTTGCGAACATCACATGCTGCCTTTCTACGGAAAAGCCCATGTAGCCTATATCCCCAACGGATACATCACCGGATTAAGCAAGATAGCTCGTGTCGTAGATATTTTCTCTCACAGACTGCAAGTGCAAGAACGTATGACACTCCAAATCAAAGAATGTATACAGGAAACGCTCAACCCGCTGGGAGTCATGGTGGTGGTAGAAGCTAAACACATGTGTATGCAGATGCGAGGTGTAGAGAAACAAAACTCCATCACAACAACATCCGACTTCACCGGTGCTTTCAATCAAGCCAAGACTCGCGAAGAATTTATGAATCTGATTCGAAACAACCGATAAGCCTATCAGCAATCATTTCACATACGTTTGAAAAGGGCATTCCGCTATGCCCCGATGAAACGATTTAAAAGGTGTGCTCTCGCACACCTTTTTCTGTATATACACATTCCCTCCATTCCCGGCTATCTGCACAAACAGACACCAAGCCCCCAAAATAGCAAAATGTCAAAATGTATAAGAATGCATATTTATGCAGCGCGAGAATCGCATATTTGCAAACAAAATGGCTTTCATTTTCAAATTCGCGAATTCTATTTTTATAAGTCGCTAAATAACAAGCATATATGCAAAAATCGATGAATTTTCCTTCCTCTTTTCAGCCAAAAAGCAGGGAGAAAATCGGGAAAAATCCGGAAGAACTATAGGTGCGTTTTCAAAGTATCTTAGG
>DYCT01000209.1 GCA_019417975.1 Bacteroides sp. | reverse complement strand
GAATAATATCTTGAAGAAAAAGTATAAAGGTGATGAGCGTTTTGTGCGTATTCACAAGCGGATTGAGGAGGAAAATCAAAAACGTGAACAACCGATTATATCTGCACACGAATATGAAATAGCCGAAAATCTGTCACAGATGAAGTCTCAAATAGACAATATGTTATTCCTGAATATCAATATTTTGGATAATGAAGACGCTTTTAAGCGTGATGTCTTGGCTATTATTGGTCATAAATTAATAGACCTTGGAATCAAGGCAAATTTGACAGACCGTAAATATATCAACAATCTTATCACAACAGAATATTTCCAACAACGTAATTTTGCATACTGATTATGAGCGATATAAATATAACAGAATCAACGATTGCCCTGATTGATTCTTTGAAAAGTACAACAGGTGCATTTGGCTTGGCAGGAACGGGAAGCGAATATAAAATCGTTACAGAAATGTTTCTGTACAAGTTCTTTAATGATAAGTTCGGCTATGAAGCCAAACGAGATAAAATGTACGGTGAACGGCTAAGCAAGGCAGAAAAGTGGGATGCCGAATATGATACATTTACGGAGGATGAGGTAGAAGACCTTTTCAGTTATTTGCCGGCTTCTGTGCCGAGACTTAAACCGGAACATACGTTGTCACACCTATATAATTCCACAGGAAAGGGGGATTTCTCTACATTGTTGGATGCTACGTTAATAGATATAGCCAATATCAATGCCGACACTTTTTCTGTAACAACTTCCGGAAAAAGTAAGGTGAACATCTTCAGTGCCATAACAACATTTGTAACTGACACACAAAAGCGTGATGAATTTGCAAAATCGCTGATGCGCAATGTCGCCTCATTCAATTTTGAACACGTATTTATCGAGAAGTATGACTTCTTTTCAAGAATATTCGAACATTTGCTGAAGGGATTTAATAATGCCGGAGGTGGCAAATATGCCGAATATTATACGCCACGTGCCATAGCACAAGTCATGGCGAGATTATTGGTAGGGGACAATGCGGATTTACGAGGTGTGACTTGTTACGACCCATCGGCAGGAACAGGTACATTGCTTATGGCTCTTGCTCATCAGATAGGAGAGGATAGATGCTCGATTTTCAGTCAGGACATATCAGAAAAGTCGAGCGAAATGTTGCGTCTGAATCTTATTTTAAATAGTTTGTCTGCTTCCCTGCCAAATGTTGTACAGGGCAATACATTGACAGAACCATCGCACACTGAATCAAATGGCGTATTAAAGAAATTTGATTTTATCGTTTCAAATCCTCCATTTAAACTTGATTTTCCTGAGTATCGTGATACATTGGCTGCTGATACGATTCGTTTTTGGGCAGGAGTTCCGAATGCGGTTAAAAAGGTAGATCCGATGAAACCTAAAATGGCGATTTACACCTGTTTCATTCAGCACGTCTTAAATTCACTAAAGACAACAGGGAAAGGCGCAATAGTTATTCCTACGGGATTTATTACAGCCAAAAGTGGTGTTGAAAAGAAAATCTTACAACGTGTGGTAGATGAACATTGGGTTTATGGCTGTGTATCTATGCCGAGCAATGTGTTTGCCACCACTGGAACAAATGTTTCCGTTATATTCTTTGATAAGTCGGCAATGGCAGATAAAGTAATTTTGATTGATGCAAGCAAATTAGGTGAAGAATATAAAGAAGGCAATAACCAGAAACGACGTTTGCTTGATAATGAGATAGACTTAATAGTCAATACATTCCGCAACAAAGAAGCTGTAGAAGATTTCTCTGTAGCTGTTACTTACGAAGAAATAAAGGAAAAAGGATATTCTCTTTCTGCCGGGCAATACTTCGACATCAAGATAGATTATGTAGATATTACGGAAGAAGAGTTTAATTCCCGAATGGCGGACTACAAGCAAATCCTTTCCGATCAATTTGCAGAGAGCCATCGTTTGGAAGAAGAAATCATGAAACAGTTGGATGCTTTGCAGTTCAACTCAAATGTAGGTAACAATGAGTAACGAAATACAGTTTCTATTATACAATCTTCCCGATAAAGAGGAAAAGGTGCAGGTTGTTATAAAAGACGAGACCATTTGGTGTACGCAGAAAGCTATGGCAGAGCTTTTCGGCATTGACAAATCAGGTATTAGCCGCCACATAGCCAATGTATTCAAAGACGAAGAACTACAGCAAGACACGACAGTTGCAAAAATTGCAACCGTCGTAAATCGAGGCATAAGAGGCGAGGTTGAAGAGTTGGTCGATTTCTATAATCTTGATATGATTATCGCAGTCGGCTATCGTGTTTCTTCTCCAAAAGCTACCAAGTTCCGTCAGTGGGCTACCAAGATTCTCAATGAGTACATCAAAAAAGGATTTGTGCTTGACGATGAACGCTTAAAACAGGGAATGGCAGTATTCGGTAAAGACTATTTCCGTGAATTGCTTGAAAGGGTACGCTCCATCCGTGCCAGTGAACGGCGTATTTGGCAGCAGATTACCGACATATACGCAGAGTGTAGTATCGACTATGACAAGAACTCGCCTACGACACACGATTTCTATGCTATGATACAGAACCGTTTTCATTATGCCATTACTGGGCAAACGGCTGCTGAAATCATTTACACTAAGGCAGACCATACACAAGAACACATGGGAATGACCACATGGAAGAATGCTCCTGATGGGCGTATCTTGAAATCTGATGTGTCAATAGCCAAAAACTATTTGCAGGAAAATGAAATCCGTCGTTTGGAACGTGCTGTAACAGGGTATTTCGATTATATTGAAGACCTCATAGAGCGTGAGAATACGTTCAATATGGAGCAATTTGCAGCCAGTGTCAATGAGTTCTTGACTTTCCGCAAATATCAGATATTGCCGGATAAAGGACGCATTTCTGCGGCACAAGCCAAGGCAAAGGCTGAAAGTGAATACGATATTTTCAATAAAACCCAACGGATTGATTCTGACTTCGACAAAGAAGTTAGGGGAATGTTGGATAAATGAAGAGATAAAGAACAATGATTGATGAGTTAATCCAATGGGCTACACTATTAAGCCCTATAATTAGTGTGATTGCTGTAATTGTTGCATTAAGAGTTGCTAATGACTCATCGAAAGATGCACAGGATCAGATTAATGCTATTCGCCATCTGCTTGATGTGTTTGTGGCGGCAAATAATTTGGATATAGTAGAAGCTCAACGCAAATATCAACGACAACTTGCAGAATTGAATAAGGAGATTGAAGAAGCCCAAACGGAAGTTGATATAGTATACCCTTTTATAGGAGGAGCTAGAATTGACCATATCATAGCCGCACAAGAAAAAACGCAGCAAAAAGCACATCTTAATCAGCTATTGATTAAGCGCAAAGAGATAGAGATTAATCTATCTTTGATTCAAGATTATATTCATAAAGCAATGCAGTAAATGGAATTGAAAAAATATAAAAAGAAAAGGATTACCCCACAAGGTTGGAAAGAGATAACACTTGCAGAGGCTTTTAA
The DNA here is from genome assembly GCA_019417975.1 of Bacteroides sp. Classification (GTDB taxonomy): domain Bacteria; phylum Bacteroidota; class Bacteroidia; order Bacteroidales; family Bacteroidaceae; genus DYCT01. The sequence continues at coordinate 531 of DYCT01000209.1, read as the reverse complement.
CACATCCTCGGGTGCTACACCATTGTCCACGGAAGCAAGCTATTATGAAAACGGTACTATTCCTTGGATTAATAGTGGCGAATTAGCAAGTCCGTATATTTATAACACAACAAATTTTATATCACGGGCAGGATTTGAAAATTCAAGTACAGAGATATACCCTATTGATACGGTACTTGTAGCAATGTATGGTGCTACAGCAGGTAAGGCATCTTTGCTTAAAATGGAAGCGTGTACAAATCAAGCTATTTGTGCGATTCTTCCAAACAAAGATGATAGTTCTACATTCCTTAAATATAGTATTGATACGCTTTATGATCATCTTGTCGGTCTTAGCAGTGGATCTGCAAGAGATAATCTTTCGCAAGCAGAACTAAAAAAATTGAAGTTAATAATGCCTCCTACTAAGGATGAACAGAATAAATTAGTATCTATTCTTGCTTTAATAGACCGCAAAATTGAACTTAATCAAGTGATAAATCAGAATTTAGAAGCGATGGCAAAGCAGCTCTACGATTACTGGTTCGTGCA
>DYCT01000208.1 GCA_019417975.1 Bacteroides sp. | reverse complement strand
TGCCAATATCTAGCGTAGTAAACACGATTTTGTGCTGGCTGAAATATTTAGAGAGTACGATTTGTGCTTTTGCAGGAAGTTCGCTCTGTTGTATAGGTTTGTCATTGTCAGCGCAAGCGGTTGTATAGCCAATAGCTATGCAGGCAATGGCTATAATCATTGTTTTAAATACTCTTCTCATAATTGTTCTTTTTTTATGGTTTACAAAATCATAGTCCATCTATAAAACTGCGTTTTTTGAATCTTTCTCTTCTGTGATATAAAAAAGCAAGACTCAAATCAGTTTGTTCATAGCAAAGTATTTCCAAAGAGGAGCAGCCATCATGGCTTGATGAAACTCGTCGTTTTTCAGCATACGGATTACTTCATCTTGCTCCAAGAGTACAACCTTTATATCTTCCGATTCTTCGAGGTGCTGAGTGGAAACTTTTTCTACGTCTATGGCAAGATAAGTGTGGCTATAGTTGGTGCAAGCTCCTGCATTGGGGCTGATGGTCATCAGCTTCGACCACTCACCACCGGCATATCCGGTTTCTTCATACAGCTCGCGTTTGGCAGCCTCCATCGGGTCTTCACCTTCTTCCACACATCCGGCTGGAATCTCTATTCCGGTCAGGTGCTGGGCATGTCGGTACTGACGCTCCATCAAGAATTTGCCTTCTTTAGTGATTGCAATGACATTGCAAAACTCCGGATACTCCAATACATAGAAGTCTTGAATTTCTGCACCGGTTGGCAACTTGACGTGCTCGCGTCTTGCCGTCAGCCATGGGCGTTTATATAGGTATTCGCTTTCAAGCACTTCCCAAGCCATCGGGTCTTTTTCTTGTTTATTCATACATAATTTGATTTTATCAAATCCTATTTCATGCATTAAAAGAAGTAGGGTGTATTTCTTTGCGAAAATAAGATTTTTTATTGAGAAATCTGTTTGGCTTGTTCGAGTAAATTGCATTCATCTGCTTAAAAATATGGTTAAAAAAGATTTTAGTCTATGGATTTATTCTTGTGCATCTGCGAACCGAGAACACGATAGGCTATATTCTGTTCCTCAATTTTTAGCAATATTCTTTTGGCTTCCAAACCACCGGCGAAGCCTGTTAAAGAGTTGTTACTGCCTATGACGCGATGGCAGGGGATAAGAATGCTGATGCCATTTGCTCCGATGGCTTGTGCCACGGCTCTGACGCCTTTTGGGAAACCAATGCTTAAGGCAATCTCTTTATAGGTTCTTGTTTCTCCGTAGGGTATTTCGAGTAATGCCTGCCATACTTGTTGTTGAAAGGTAGTGCCGACAGGATGTAGAGGGATGCTGAATGTTCTGCGATTGCAGGTAAAATATTCGTCAAGTTGTTTCTTCGTTTGCTCCAAAACGTTGGACGTTTCTGTCTTGAAGTCGGCATTCAATAGTTTTGCCAGTCGATGTTTGTTTCGCTCGGCACATGGCATTTCATTCCAATCGCAAAGACATAACTCATCAGCAACTGATGCCAAAACTATTTCTCCGCATGGAGAGTTGTAATATTGAATCTGTATAGGGTTGTTTTGCATGGCTTGCCGAATGGAATAATATACACAGTCCGGTTCAAACAGCCTCTTTTGCAGATGCGAACAAAGATTGGCCGTATCAACTGGCATTTTTCTCGACTGTCTTGTCAGAGCTTCTTTATCACTTTGGCCGGATTCCCTGCCACGACAATTCCAGATGGAATATCTTTCACGACCACACTTCCTGCACCTATCGTGACGTTGTCACCTATGGTTACACCGGGTAGTATTGTTGTCGAACCACCTATCCATACATTGTTACCTATGGTTACAGGGCGTGCCCATTCATTGCGTGTGTTGCGCTCTGTGGGGTCGGTGCTATGGCAAGCTGTATATATGCTCACGTTAGGACCGATGAAGCAATCATCGCCTATGGTGACATAAGCTTCATCGAGAACCACGAGGTTGAAGTTGGCAAAGAATCTTTTGCCTACGCGTATATGTTTGCCATAGTCGCAATAGAAAGGTTGGTTGATGAATGTATCGTCATCGCTCTTGTCCAAAATCTGTTGTATTTTTCTGTTTCGCTCCTCAACCAGTGTAGGTCTAATCTGGTTATATTCCCAGCAGGCATCCTTGCACTCGTTCAACATCTTTATCAGTTCCTTGTCAGCAGCAAAATAAATGTCTCCGGCAAGCATCTTTTCATATTCTGTATTCATAATTACTTTTTCGTCTGTAATTTATAGTTTTGATGTTGTAAAAGTAGTTATTTTGTGAAGACAGGTAGCCCTTTTTAAGGATTATTACTATTTTTGCAACAAGGCATTAATCGTATACAAACAAAGTCGAGTGAACCTATGTAATAGGTAAGTTGTACCTTAATATTAATATATAGCATGAAACTGATAATAGAACAAACACATCCGGACGGTAAAGTATCGTATATTGAGAAAGTGGCAACAGGATGTCCCGACGGACGTATCGCTATGGAAAGTGGTGTTTTCGATGATGCTTCGTGGGAGCAGCAATGTGATGTGGACGATATGGAAGAGGGTAGAGACAAGTTGGTCGCTTCGTTGCGCTTTGCCGATTACTGCACGGAATGTGGTGAATTCGATAAGGCATTTTCTTATTATTGCTCTGTGTTGGAGAAGTCTATATCCGATGGCCGTATTATTAATGAATGTCAAGATTTGGCAGAACGTGCTTATCAAGGAGTCGTTGTGTGTAATTCTTGCGGGGAAGAATACACTTGGGAAATGTCATCGGAAATTTTAGCCGAATACAAGGATCTATTTCAGAACCAAACTGATAGAAAAGAATAGGTTCTATGATTATTTCTTGATAACATTGCGTGATGTTATATAGTATTCGGCAAGAATCCGATGATGATGCCGAGCAAGAGTAGAAAGAATGCCGAAGCGATAGTCAGATTCCCATCTATTCTCTTACGAAGTCAACGGCGCGGTTTATATAATCGATAAAGGGTTTTGTAGTTTTAAATAGCTCAGCCACACGTAGGGCAAGATTATCTTCTAATATGAAGTTGTCGTCAGTCTTGGCTGTCAAACAATAAGCTTTCATTCGCATCCAGTCTGCATATGGCGCATTCGAATCATATTCTCTTGGCACACGCTTTAAAGCTCCTTCCATGTCTGGAATAAACATGCTGTTGGCTTTTCCTAATATGTCTGTACTGAATGTTTCCCATTCGTCACTAATATCCTCACGCAATATCTTGACAGCTTTATTGTCGTAGCAATAGTTGCCGGAAGCAAGCATGTGGGCATGTGGATATTCCGAACCATTGCCTGTTCCGATATGGAAATAATATCCTGCATGCATCGACTTCTTGCCCCCTTTAGCCAAGAATACTCCGAAATGGGTTTTGTATGGCGATTTGTCCTTACTGAACCTTGTATCGCGATAAATGCGATAGGTACAATCTTTGATTGTCAGCGGAGCGATGTCTGCATCAAAGCGTCCAATTTCTGTAATAAGGCTCTCGCAGAATGTGTACCATTTCTTTAATACCTTTTGGTATTGTTCTTTGTTTGTGTTAAACCATTCGCGATTGTTGTTTTTCTCCAATTCGCGAAGAAATTCTAATATTTCTTTCATTATATATGGGTCTATTATTTGTTAAGATTTTAATTCATAACCTTCAGTACATTTCTTGTCAGAAAGCGCACAGCAAATATGTTTCTTGTCGATATCATCCTTGGATAGGGTGATGAATCGGAAAGGCTCTTTCTCTATCATACGGTCATTTGTCTTTTCCATCATTTTATCTTCAATGTTCGCAGATATTCCTTCTGCTCGGATGTGATTCTGTAACTTTCGATGGCCTTCTGGATGGTCTTGTTGTGCGTCCAAGGAGCAAGGCGCTTCTGCTCGATGTAAGGAACCGTTGCATCCCATTGCTTGGCAAGAGCAGTGGCAAAGAACCAGGCTACCATCATTTTTACATAATACTTTTCGCTCCTTACTGAGGCTGGAATTTCAAGATATTCTGCCTTGAAGTCTTTATCCAGGTAATGAGACATA
>DYCT01000207.1 GCA_019417975.1 Bacteroides sp. | reverse complement strand
CGGGATATTTCTTCTGCATCAATTCAATATATCCTTTAATCTCTAATTCCATACCATGGATTATTCCTGACCGGATTGCAGTTTCTGTATCATAACCGATTGTAGGGGCGAAACCTTCGGATGAAATAAGGGGGAGAGCATCTGTAAATTGGTGGAGAGCCTTAAATCGCATGTTCATGCCCGGTGAAATGTTGCCACCATGATAGTTGCCCATATTGTCAATAAATTCGTAAGTCAAAGCTGTTCCGGCATCAATGATTAGGAGATTTTTGTTAGGTTGGATGGCTTGTGCACCGATGACAGCTGCTAAACGGTCAGCCCCTAATGTGTGTGGGGTTTTGTATTGGTTCCGAATGGGAACAGGCGTGTCGTGGTTAAACCTTAATATAGGGAAAGGTAAGTTCTCTAACTGTTTTTGTATCTGTGGACTTAAGGCTATTACCGTTGCTATGATTCCTTGCGATAAGGAATATTGCTCAATGAGTTGTGGCAGAACCGCTAACGATTGGTTGGATGTTTGGGTAAAGTATACCAACTCTTCTCCTTGAAATATGGCAAGTTTGGCGCAAGTGTTGCCTATGTCGATGATTAAATTCACGTTATTCTTTTTTTAGAGGGCAAAGATAGTGCAATTTGCTAAACCAGGGAAGAAAATAGATTTATTTCCTATCCTATATCAAGATAGGGAGAGATTGTTCAGGATACAAATCCGTTTGGTTAGGTTTACTTTTTCTTTTGTGTCGGCTTTTAAATTAATATTTATATCTACATTTGTGGCGAATTTGTTGAATACGTAATTTAGTTAGGTGAAAAGATGAAGTTCCGGTTGCTAGGTGTATTGTTGTTGATGCTGCATGTGTTGGTCTTGAAGGCAGGTGTGGTGCCACAAGATTCTGTACGTGTTAGTTTGTTGACTTGTGCGCCGGGAAGTTACATATATACACTTTTCGGACATACAGCTATTCGCTATGAAGATCCTTCACGGCATCGGGATTGGGTATTTAATTATGGTATGTTTAGCTTTCATGCTCCTAATTTTATCTGGCGTTTTGTAAAAGGAGAGACCGACTATATGTTGGGCGTGGAGGATTATCAATACTTTGATGAGGAGTACCGAAAGCGTGGGTCGGCTGTTTATCAACAAGAACTTCGGCTTACACCACAAGAAAAACAAGAACTGCTACATGAACTTCAATGGAACAGTTTAGAAGAAAATCGAGTGTATCGTTATAATTTTTTGTTTGATAATTGTACGACGAGAGCTCGTGATCGTATTGAGTCTTGCTTGCAGGGTACTGTCCGGTATCATTCAGACGAGTCTCAGTTGTCGTTTCGGGATATTATTCACCAATACACAAAGGGACATAAATGGGCGCAGTTTGGTATGGATTTCTGTTTAGGGAGTCAGGCTGATAAAATCATAGCATGGCGGGAACAGCTTTTTGCTCCTTTCTATCTTTTAGCAGCTGTCGATTCGGCTGTAGTGGTGCGTACTGATAGCGTAATTGAGCCTTTGGCACATTGTACTGTCGAACTGATTCCTTCGGCAGGAATAGACCGAACCGAGCATTATTGGCTGAAACCCTTACAAGCTTGCTGGCTATTGGGAGGAGTTGTATTGGTCCTTACAATGCTGGGAATGTATTGGCAACGTCGCTTTTGGATTGTGGATTTTGTTCTGGCATTGGCAGCAGGCCTTGCTGGTTCTGTGATTGCTTTTTTGGTATTCGTATCTGTACATCCGGCAGTAAGTCCCAATTATTTACTTTGGGCGTTTCATCCTGTTTACTTACTTTATCTACCTTATTTGATTTATGTAGAAGTGAAAAAGAAAAAGGATGTATTCCAAATGCTTAATGTTGGTATTTTAACACTATTTATAATACTAATTCCGTTTTTACCTCAAAAGTTTAATTCTGCTGTGCTACCTTTGGCACTTGTTTTGTGGATACGAGCAGTAGGCTATACATATTTATATTATAGAAATGTAAAGAAAAGACAGCTGATATGAGAATCTCTTTGAACTTAAAAATAGAGAAGAAAAGGAAACTTGTATGAAATGGCAATGAAGAAATGAAAAGAAGCAACGAGAAAAGACCCATGAGAGAACGGTTGTTCACTTCGCTGATTGCAGCGTTGGCTTTGACCAGTGTGCAGGCGCAGACGATTAACTCTGTGCCGAGACTTGTGGTTGGCTTGACGATAGATCAGTTGAGACTCGATTATATTGAGGCTTTTGAAGCGTTGTATGGCGAGCATGGATTTAAACGTTTACTTCGTGAAGGCTGTGTCTATAAGAATGCCGATTATGGCTTTAGCGATATAGACCGTGCTTCGGCTGTTGCTTCTCTTTATACAGGAACCAGCTCCGGAATCAATGGAATTATTGCTTCAGACTGGGTAGACCGTGGCACAATGCGGGTCTTGAATTGTGTAGAAGATAAAAGTTTTATGGGTATTTATACCGATGAAACCACATCGGCAGCTTCAGTATTGACTTCTACTCTGTCTGATGAATTGAAAGTCGCTACTCAAGGCAAGGCTTGGGTGTATTCCATTGCTCCTTATCGAGATGCCGCTGTCTTGACTGCAGGTCATGCCGGAGATGGCGCTTTTTGGATTAATGACGAAACCGGACAGTGGTGCGGTACTACTTATTATCCGGAATTTCCTTATTGGGTGACGCATTTCAATGATCAGAAAGGATTGGATAAGCGTATTAGCAATTATATATGGGAACCGGTCTTTTCGATAGATCGTTATCGCTATCTGAAATCAGAATGGAAACAAGATGGTTTCCGCTATCGTTTTACTGATGAACGTGCCAATCGGTTCCGAAAGTTTAAGGTGAGTCCGTATGTTAATGAAGAAGTGAACTTGTTGGCGCAAGAATGTCTCTACAATACTTCGATAGGGCAAGATGATGTTCCGGATTTGCTTTCACTTACCTACTATGCAGGCAATTATGACCATAAGACCAATCTGGAAGCTCCGATAGAGATGCAAGATGTTTATGTGCGTCTTGATAGGAGTATTGCGGCTCTCCTTGAGATGATTGATAAAAAGGTAGGACTGTCTAATACCTTGATATTTATCACTTCTACTGGCTATGTAGATGCTGATGCTTCCGATTTAGGCAAGTATCGGATTCCTACCGGTGAGTTTTATCCTCATCGATGTGCAGCTTTGCTCAATATGTATCTGAATGCCATCTATGGCTCTGGTCAGTTTGTAGAGTCTTATCATGGTTCACAAATCTATTTAGACCATCAACTGATTGAGAATAAGCAACTCGATTTGCGAGAAGTGGTTAATAAATCGGCCGATTTTCTGATTCAGTTTAGTGGGGTTAATGAGGTATATACCGCTTATCGCCTGTTATTAGGTGCATGGACTCCGGAAGTATATCGTGTGCGCAATGCGTTTAATCGGAAACGTTCGGGCGATTTACTTGTCGATGTTCTTCCTGGATGGAAAATCGTACATGAAAACTCAACTAGAGATAGGGTCGTTCGTAAAGGATTTATCCCTACTCCGCTTATTTTTATTGGGAATAATGTAAAGGCGCAAATCATTGAAACACCTGTTGAAATGGAACGTGTAGCTCCTTCTGTAGCGCATGTCATGCGTATTCGTGCTCCCAATGCCAGTTCAAAGACTCCTCTTAAATTTTAGATGATATCCTTTTGTCCGAGTGGAGAAGGCTGTTTGCCGATAGACTAATCGTATTGGTCTCATTTTTCTTTCAGAACTTCTTTATCGTTTCGGCCAATCATCTAAAATCTCAAAAAACAACAAAAGTATAAGGTAAGGTGCTGAAAAACTGATTTTTTTAGTTTACCTTTGCAGAAAGTATGCAAACTAAATATTGAATAATAAAAACGTAAATATACAATGGGATTTAATGAATTTTTGAGTAAGATATTCGGAAACAAGTCAACTCGCGACATGAAAGAGATTCAGCCCTGGGTTGAAAAGATTAAGGCTGTGTATCCGAGTATTGAGAAATTGAGCAATGATGAGCTGCGTGCGAAAACGCAGAAATTGAAGAAGCGCATTCATGACTCCGCTACAGAAGCTGTCTCTTATACACATCTCC
>DYCT01000206.1 GCA_019417975.1 Bacteroides sp. | reverse complement strand
TGTTGCTCAGGAACTTATAAATAAAGTTAAATTATAGTGTTGCGGAATTAAGGCTAAATAAAATCAAAAATGGGATAATCTTTTCTGATAGTCTTATGATTCTCTTTTTTTTAACTATATTTGCCCTATATTATTAGACTAAAATCTGAGACCATGTTTAACGCAGAAATTTACAAACAACGTCGTGTTGCACTTCGCCAACAAATGCACGATGGTTTATTGCTTTTCTTAGGCAACCAAGAAGCTCCGGCCAACTATCCGGACAATACATATAAATTTCGCCAAGACAGCTCTTTTCTTTACTTCTTCGGACTAAACCATCCGGGCTTTGCCGGTCTTATTGATGTAGAAAGTGGAGAAGAGATTCTTTTCGGCAACGATGTAGACATGGACGACATCATCTGGATGGGTCCTCAACCTTCAGTCAAGGAACAAGCTGCACAAGTGGGAGTATCAACAAGCTACCCATTTGCTAAACTAACAGAAGTAATCCGCAATGCCGTTGTTGCCAAACGTCGTATTCACTTCCTTCCACCCTATCGTTTTGACAACATGATGCTGCTGGAAGAACTGACAGGCATACGCGCCTCTATCGTACGCCAATATGCTTCGCTCGAATTAATCAAAGCTGTAGTGAAGCTCCGCTCTGTGAAAGCTCCGGAAGAAATCATCGAGATAGAAAACGCTTGTGATATAGGTTATGAAATGCATACAGCCGCTATGCGTCTGTGTAAACCCGGTGTAAAAGAACAATACATTGCCGGAGTATTGGACGGTATCGCTTCTTCTTACGGAAGCATGACTTCGTTTGCAACAATCCTGACTCAGCACGGAGAAACATTACACAACCATGACCACAGCCATATACTGACATCCGGACGTATGATGCTGACAGATGCCGGTGCGGAAAACATCAACAATTATTGTTCCGACTTTACACGCACCATTCCGGTTGGCGGACGTTTCAGCGACCGTCAGCGCGATGTATACAATATCGTACTTAGCGGACATGACAAAGCCATCGAATTTGCTCATCCGGGTACCACCTATAAGGAAGTACACCTTTCTGTATGCAAAGTTTTGGCACAAGGCTTGAAAGATTTGGGACTGATGAAAGGTAATATAGACGATGCCGTTACAGCCGGAGCACACGCTCTGTTCATGCCTCATGGTTTAGGCCACATGATGGGATTGGACGTACACGATATGGAAGATTTCAATCAGATTTACGTAGGATATGACGACGAGATTCGTCCAAGCAGCCAATTCGGTTTAGCTTCATTACGTATGGGACGCCGTCTACAAGAAGGCTTTGTCATTACCGACGAACCAGGTTGCTACTTTATTCCTGCTCTCATCGACAAATGGAGAGCCGAGAAAATGCATACCGACTTCCTCTGCTACGATGCCATCGAAAAATACAAAGATTTCGGAGGTATACGTCTTGAAGACGATATTCTCATCACAGCCAATGGCTCACGCTTCTTAGGCCAAAAGAGAATACCGATTACAACAGACGAGGTAGAAGCTATTATGAACGAATAAATTAATGTATAATCTATTTTTATCAAACGACTAATTTAACAAAAAAAATGAAAAAACTATTGTTTACAGCAGTCTTGGGACTCGGTGCTTTAAGCATGACAGCTCAAGAAGAGAAAGGTACAGAACAAGATGGTTTCGTATTCACAACTGTGAAAGAACTACCTATCACATCTATCAAAAACCAAAGCCGTGCAGGTACTTGCTGGTGCTACTCTGGCTTAGGATTTATCGAAGCAGAATTGCTCCGTATGGGTAAAGGCGAATACGATTTCTCTGAAATGTTCATCGTACACAACACTTACTTGGATCGTGCAGAAAAAGCAGTGCGCACTCACGGCGATGCTTCTTTCGCACAAGGTGGTTCATTCTATGATGTTATCTACGGAATGAAGACATACGGATTGGTACCTGAAGAAGAAATGCGTCCGGGCGTTATGTATGGTGATACTTTGAGTAACCACAACGAACTGTCTGCTGTATCAGATGCTGTCGTAAATGCTATTGCAAAAGGTAATCTGAGCAAATTACAGATGGACAAAAACAATGTGCCTCTCTGGAAGAAGACTATCACTGCTATCCATGACATCTACTTGGGCGAACGTCCTGAAAAGTTCACTTACAAAGGCAAAGAATACACTCCGAAGACATTCTTCGAATCAACCGGCATCAATCCGGACGACTACATTTCTTTGACATCTTACACTCACTATCCGTTCTATAGCAAGTTTATCCTTGAAATCCAGGACAACTGGCGTTGGTCTTCTTCTTACAACTTGCCTATCGACGAGTTCATGGAAGTATTTGACTATGCTATCATGAACGGTTATCCTATCGCATGGGGCTCTGACGTAAGCGAACCGGGCTTTACTCGCGACGGTGTAGCTGTTATGCCGGATGCTAACAAAGTACAGGAATTGAGCGGTTCTGATATGGCTCACTGGTTGAAGATGAAACCAGAAGAGAAGAAACTGAACAGCAAACCTCAACCACAAAAATGGTGTACTCAGGAAGAGCGTCAGATTGCTTATGACAACTGGGAAACAACCGATGACCATGGTATGTTAATCTATGGTATCGCAAAAGACCAAGAAGGTAACGACTACTACATGGTAAAGAACTCATGGGGCGCTGCCGGTAAATACAAAGGTTTGTGGTATGCTTCCAAAGCATTCGTTCGCTACAAAACAATGAACATTGTTATAAACAAGAACGCACTGCCGAAAGATATCGCCAAGAAATTGGGTATCAAAAAATAATCCGAGTACTTTAACTCTATTATAACAATCGAAAATCGGAGGGACAGATGTTTCCTCCGATTTTTTATTACCTTTCATTACCTACAGCACTCAGCCCTTGTACTACTTGAAATAAAGACAAATCATTCTACATTTTGTCCAGGTGATCCAAATCTACGATTAAAAACAAGAAGCCAGTTACTTTTCCTGAAAATTTAACAAATTAGCAAACACCTGTATTATTCCTTGCAACAAGAGCTGAAACATACTACCGCTTCTTCATTACACATCCATAATCAATCGATTGCATGACAATGTCAAACAATACACTTTGACAGCGATATACATCTTTACCTTTCAGCTTCTTTTAAGGCAAATACTTCACCCAAACAGATACAAAAACAGCATTCATCTGCTCGCAACGAATAACGAAAAGCCAATGAATGCTGCCTGTTGGAAACCGTCTAACGGTATCTTATAAATTCTTCACCTGTTCGTAAAGCAAAGACAAATTGGCTGTGAAAAGGCGTACAGAAATAGCCAAAAGGATAATACCAAAGAATTTACGAATCATATAAATACCTCCCTTACCCAACATACGTTCTACGCGACCGGTCATTTTGAGTACAATGAATACCCACACCATATTCAGAAGAAGCGCCAAGATTATATTGACCGAAGCATACTCTGCACGTAACGAAAGCAAAGTGGTAAACGCTCCTGCACCGGCAATGAGCGGGAATACCAACGGCACCAAAGTAGCTTCTTTAATAGGACCTGTGTTCTTGAAAATCTCCACATCAAGAATCATTTCAAGTGACATCAGGAAAATAACAAACGCACCCGCAATGGCAAACGAAGCAATGTCCACTTGGAAAAGGCGCAAAAGGATGTCACCGGCAAAGAAAAACGCAATAAGCAAAACAGCAGAAATAAGCGTTGCCTTTGTTGCATTGACAGAACGCCCGTTTTGCTTCTGGTTCAAGATAATAGGGATAGCACCTATTATATCAATTACGGCAAAAAGCACAATAAATGCGCTAATCAACTCTTGACAATTAAGAGCTGTAAAGAAATCTTTTAGCATATAGATTTTTCATTTAGGTTATGAATGCAAAAATAAAAAAAACTCTGGAATAAACGAACGAAATAGGCAAGCATTCTCACATAAACAATAAATAAATATACAATTTACATCCTTATTACACAAACGAGGGTTTACACAAAACCATTCTCTACTAAATAGAATCAGCATATCAGACTTAAGAAATGATAAAAAAGGCAAAATCATTATCAGAACAGAACGGTGTAAACAATGTA
>DYCT01000205.1 GCA_019417975.1 Bacteroides sp. | reverse complement strand
CTCCAGAACCCTTTGGTCATTCAACCATTTTAATCCGGACTTTATGTAATCAGGAATACAATAGTCGGAGCATTTGTATATCAAATCGAGCGCAAAATCTGTTTTGCTTTTGCCTGTGAATTCAAGTTTCTTCTCGCTTGTTCTCTTACCTAAATTGTAATGCTTTCGATTGACATTACGAATTGCCTCTTCCAGAGAGTGTCCACATAATCCATTTTCGTTAGTTTGGAACTCGATATGGCATTTTCCTTTGGTTTTGTCATCTGATGTCATCGCAATGATATCCGAAAGGCCAATTTTTGAAGTATCATCGTCAGGAAGGCCTTTATTTCTACGAACCCACCATTTTATAGTTTCGTTTGATGTTGTTTCTCCCTGGCTAACCACTACCGACTTTTTTACGATCTTTCCGCCTTTCCCTTTTCGATCCGCTACTGAATCCAGATCAGTAAGAATTAGACATGGCGCTCCTAAAAAATCGATAAAAGGAATAAACTTGTGTGCATAGGCTCCACCGATTTCAATTACCGCATAGTACTGTGCAGATAATGGATACTTGCAGGCACCAAATATTCCGGAAGATTCACATTTCCCAATCATGTCTGGTAATAGCAAACGCTCAGATGCACCTTCAACGAAAATTGCTTTATCTGCGAAGAACAGATCGCATCTCGTCAAAGTCAAATACTTCCGGATAAAATCCACATTATCGGGGTTAGCTTCTGCAAAGGTATTCAAGTTTTTATAAATAACACCGGTACTAGACTTTTGCGCATAGCGAACCTTTGCAAACTCCATAGTATTAGCTATATGAGCGGAATGCGAGGTTAGGAAAGTTTGAATTTTCACGTCAGAGAGCTTGCCAAGAAACTTTTCTAAATACGTGGCAAAAGCGGTCTGCATTTGCGGATGCATATGAGATTCCGGTTCTTCAATAAAGAGCAGAGGAACACAGGCAACACCACGTTTTTCAATATCTTTAGCAAATGCAGCAAAGAGGAACTCCATTTTAATCAGATTTTTATAACCCAAGCCATTGTAAGAACTCGGCAAGCTTTCGTTTGCTGTACCAGAGATATACGATAGCTTGGTCTGATTTTTTATCTGATCGTCAATGCTGAGCTGCGTTGTGACTCCAAGTTTCAATTCTTCTATATTGGGGTAACCGAAGCCAATAGAACTGTTCACAACTGCACTCAGGATTTCATCACTTTGCTTCTGAACATTCTTATTGGCTTTTTCTACTATTGTACGTAATCGCTTTATTTCTTCGGCAACTTCCGGATCCAAATCTCCTTCGCTCATATCAAAGAAACCAGAAATTAACGAACCAAGAGAACTATTCTGCGTATCATCCTCGCCAAGAACACGTTCAGCGGGAATAGCGTGGAATGGGAACAAATCATGTAGTTCTTTTTGGCTTTTTACTTGCTTATCCTCCAAATTGTTCGGATTAATAGCATAGACGGTCAATCCGAACAATTTTCCAAAATTATCAGCAAGCACATCATGAGCCTCCTCATTCGGAGCAAAAGCGCCGTCTTTATAATAGCTGCTTTCCAATAGTGCCCACAATGTTTTTTCGTCGGTTTTTAGTCGATACTCTGCACGAATCAGAGCGGTTGTCGTATCTACATCGACATCGATAATAAATGGCGACAAAGCCCCCAAGTTGTCGTCCGGGTCATCCAATGAGTAGTCCACTAAAAAATCAATGGAAATAACTTCGACCTGTTTGCAAAGGTCCTCATAGGAGAGTTTTTTCTCCATAAACAGTGCAATTTTAGTATAGAAATCTTCCCGTTTTAACAGTGGATAATCATTAAAGGATATATTTTTCCCTTCCAGTACATTGCCAATGCACACGAAGCATGATGTCTTGGCTGTGTTGTTTCTACCCACAATTAAGGTTGTCTTGGGATCGACTTCCAACTCGGCATCAATAAGCAATCTGTAATTTCTAATTCTTATTTTTGATAATTGCATATATGCCTCCGTTTTTATCTGTAGTAAGCTGTCAATTGTCTGTAGCTACCGTATCAGTTTTTTCTTTTGAATCAAGATATGACAAATACTGCTTATACTTCCGGAGCATCAGATTTTTGGCGTATTGCTCCATATATTCGTAATCAGGAGCGCCGTCATCGGTAACAGGCAGCATGATTTTGGTATTAGCCATGCGTTCTGCGTTAAATTTATACAGGTAGCCAAACTTGCTTTTCTGCTGCAGAATGGCAACCTTCATAAATAGCAGCACAAACGCTTTATCCTCATGATTCTTCAGGTGAAATCGCTTTACTGAGTCAGAAAAAATACATTCGTATGGATGATAGAATCCTATTACCATACCATTACCATCATAGTTTACGCCGAGCACATTTTTATCCAGAGACACATTTGTGTCATTCACAAAACGTGCAATGCCGTTGCTGTTATCCAAAGCTCCGATAAATGGTCTGTCTCCAGGAGTAGTATCTGCTGCGACCAGGCGCTTTCCGGACAAAATATCGAAGATGTCAGAAACCAGGACAGGTTCCCATTTCTTTTGGGTGATTGCCGGAATTTCCATTGGTTCACCTAATTCTGCAATTCGTGTTTTCGCATATACCCTATATTTTTCCAACAACGCAAGGCGCTTTTGGTTGGAATAGCTTGCCATATATTGATAATCTGGCTTATATTCATCGGTAGTTGGAAGCTGGATAATTTCTCTTTTTATACTCTCCTTATTACCCATATGACCATATGTGTACTTGGAACAGGTTTGTGAAATCATGCGAGCAATAAATTGTCCACTTAAAAGTTCATTATAGGCGCTACGCAGTAATAAAACAGAAGATCCTGCTCCGCCCCGTCCTAAAAAGTCATATGCTTGATAAAATGTGCTTCCATCCACTGGGCTAACCGTAATACACTCACGCTTATCAAGTTTCTCATCATCTTTTGGCTTGCAGCATTTCATCACTCCATTGTTTATAGCTCCTGATGCTACAAAAGGGACATCACCATCTTCGTAATTGTCTTTGTTCCGAGCGGATGGGCGTTCTACGGAGAAAATATCTCCAATGTGAAACTGTTCCCAACGCAATTCATCAAGGTTCCGCATTTTCTTCACCACCTTGACCAAATAAGTATTCTCTGTTCTGCATAATCATGGAGAATTCAAAAGTAAGATAATCACCAATTGCTTTTTCAAAATCAGCATCCGCTGGTATTTCATCATTAAAATAGAAGAAGGAATGTAGCCATTCATCCTCAGCCTTTACTGTAGATTCCACACAGAATTTTGAAGCCGCTTCAGTTCTGCCGAACCACACATCAAGTAGGTGTTGGCGCTTATCCTTTGCAGAATCGCCTTCAATAAGACCGATATGCGCACGCACTTCATAACCATCATCTCGAAAATCAATGAATTTACACACTTTGTCCTCAGGATGTGGCTCATGTGCAGTGAAGATTGCAATAACGGGGTTAGTACCTACGCCATAAAAGGTATCTGTATTGCAGGTAATGACACCTTCCAATGTATGGTGTTTCAGAATATTTTCCTTAAAGGTTTGTTCGTCTTTGGTCTTGCCGGTCATAGACGATTGAGGAACAATTACCGCAGCCCTCGCTCCTTCGGTCAAGGAATCGAGCAAGTGCTCCACGAAAGATAATTCATACTGCGACGGATCGGCTTTGGTTCCCTGAGAATAAGGCGGATTCATCATACCAACAGTTGCACCTTTAAGCTGTACTTGGGCAGAATTTTGACGTAGGAAGTCCTCACATTTGATGTTGCTGTTGCCGTCATCCCGGAGAATCATGTTGGTTGCAGCGATTGCGAACATATTACTCTGGAGTTCAAAGCCGTGCAGCTGCTTCTTTTTAATGTTCTTACGCTTGACCTGATCGGTACCGGCCTTTTCAAGCATATGGTGCATTGCAGCAACCAGAAAACCGGCAGTGCCGCAGCAAGGGTCAAGAACAATATCAGAGGGCTGAACATTTAGTAAATCACAGAATAAATCACAGATATGACGTGGGGTTAGTACGATGCCCAATGTCTGGCCGTCACCGCCAGAATAGCTCATAAATTCGCCATAGAATCTTCCAATGAAATCTTCACTGGAACTGCGATACTT
>DYCT01000204.1 GCA_019417975.1 Bacteroides sp. | reverse complement strand
TTCCACCGATAACGAACAGTGGATAAATCCCGACTTCGGCACTCCCGAACTGCGGACGCACTATGACAACGTCAAACGAATGGTCAAGGAAAAGACCGGACGTGCCATGCAGGAAAAAGAAAGGGAACGCAAGGGAAAGAATGGAAAGACTATCAAGGTGGCGGGATGTTCCCCCATCCGTGAGGGAGTGTTACTCGTCAGACCGGACACCACACTGGCTGACGTGCGTAAATTCGGCGAGGAGTGCCAAAGGCGTTGGGGCATCACACCGCTTCAAATCTTCCTGCACAAGGACGAGGGGCATTGGCTGAGCGGACACCCCGAAGCCGAAGATAGGGAGAGTTTCCAAATAGGCGAAAGATGGTTCAAACCGAATTATCATGCCCATATCGTTTTCGACTGGATGAACCACGAAACCGGAAAAAGCCGAAAACTTAATGATGAAGATATGACCGAAATGCAGAGCTTGGCATCCGACATTCTAATAATGGAACGTGGGCAGTCAAAGGCCGTCACTGGCAAAGAGCATTTAGAGCGAAACGACTTTATCATTGAAAAACAGAAAGCTGAACTGCAACGTATAGAGGAAACCAAACGACACAAGGAGCAACAAATAAGCTTTGCCGAACAGGAGCTGAAACAGGTAAAATCGGAGATACGCACCGACAAGCTCAAAAGTGTAGCCACTGATGCAGCCACCGCCATAGCAAGTGGTGTCGGTTCTCTTTTCGGCAGCGGTAAATTGAAAGATTTGGAACAATCTAACGAGAATTTACGTCATGAAATAGCCAAACGTGACAAGGGTATTGATGAATTAAAAGCCAAGATGCAACAAATGCAGGAACAGCACGGCAAGCAGATTCGTAACCTGCAAGGAATACATAATCAAGAGCTTGAAACCAAAGACAAGGAAATATCACGATTGAACACCATTCTTGAAAAAGCATTCAACTGGTTCCCATTGCTCAAAGAGATGTTGAGAATGGAAAAACTATGTTATGCTATCGGATTTACCAAAGACATGGTAAACAGTCTTTTGACCAAAAAAGAATCTATCAGGTGTAATGGTAAAATTTATTCCGAAGAGCATAGACGAAGATTTGAAATCAAGAATGATGTTTTCAAAGTGGAGAAAAGTCCGGTCGATGATAACAAATTGGTGCTGACCATAAACCGACAACCGATAGGTGAATGGTTCAAGGAACAATGGAAGAAATTAAGGCAAGGTTTGCGACAGTCTGCGGAAGAGCCAAGAAAAAGTAGAGGGTTCAGAATGTAATTTTGATAGTATTTGATTGTATCTCAATAAAATTAAATATCTTTGTAAGCGGATTGAGGCAACTCTTTCCAAGACATAAGAAAAAAGAAGAAGCGTTATGCTTATCTTGTACTTGAAAACGTAGGAAATTTTCAAATTGGATACAAGGATAGCATAGTGGTTCTCACGCTATAGCGTGGGCTGCTATTGTTACATCTGTATCCAAGGTTTCCTACGACCTTCAAGTAAGAGTGTGGCATACAGTTCCACGCTTCGTGATTTAACCCATCCTTTGTGGAAGCTGGAGGATAAATGTGTAGTGTATGAACGCAATTAAAAATTGGCTATTAGTTTTTTGCACCATTCTATTAGCAAATGGGTGTGCACCACTTCGAACACCTGTAATAGTAAGGAATGCTCCTATTGAAATGTATAAATACGCATACATTTCTCCGACAAAGGAATTGACATCAAGCACAGGAGGTACATATGGAGGTCAATATGGTATCTATGGCTCTTCAACTACCAAAAGTGTTAATCCGAGTGATGTGATAGCAGGAATATTGATAAAACAGGGGTATATTATATTGCCTGAACTCAAATCCGAATTAGCGAATGAAACCTTAATTGTCAATTATGGCGAGAGTGGTAGGCGTAACAGAGGTTTAGGCTATACAATAGAAGTAACCATACAATTTAGTTCTGCAAAAACCAATGAAATGATATGCTCTTGTACGGCAGAGGGGCAAGGAGAAACAGAAGCTGATGATATTCGCCAAGCCATTAGACGAGCATTGTCAAGTTTATTCCCTGAAAAATAAAATCAATTAATAGCCAATAATATAATAAATTATGAAGAAGCTTATTGTATCATTTGCATTGATGGTTATTACGTTGGCATCGTATGCCCAAGTTTATAAAATGTATAGTACGCGAAACTATCATAACCAGCTTCGTTTAAATACGATGACAGGTGAAGTGCAGCAAATACAAGATGATGGTCAGTCTTGGATTATTTGTAGTGCAAGAGAAATATCTGGAGATAAGGAAAGTAGGTTTTGCCTTTATGAAACACAAAACATGTGGACTTTCATAATGCTTGATACATATACAGGGAAAAATTGGCAAGTTCAATTTAGTGTAAAAGGTGAAGATTATATGTTTGCTGCCCCAATCAACATCTTCTCTCTTGCATATCCCGAAGCAACTTCAAATTGGACTAATAGGTTTCAGATGTTTGCCACCCAAAACATGTGGACTTTCATATTATTAGATTCGTATAATGGACGACTATGGCAAGTCCAATATAGCACACAAGATTTAGATAATCTATTTTGCATACCTATAAACAAAGACGAATTAGGATCCGATAACGAAAAATGTATATTCTCTATTCAACCATTGACAAGCATGTATCAATACTATCTTATAAATGATAGGACAGGTGACATGTGGAAATTCCAATGGAGTACCAAGGGGGATGATTATAGGTGGATTGAAAAATTTAAATAGTCATCATCCTCTGATATGCAGTTGGTTTTACTTATAGTTGTGGTTTCTCTTGTTGCTATTTCTGTTATTGCAGTAGCCACAATACGAATACGCCTAAAAAACAAGTCCAAGGAACTTTCAGAAAAGTTAAACCACATATCTTCTTATAGCAATAAATCCAATTATGAGCAAGCAAAAGAGAGATTGTCGGCATTAAACAACGAAGCATTTATTGATATTCCGACCGACCTTAATAATGTTTTTTCATGTAAGATAATCTCTGCAACGCAAGAAAAGGATTTCACAAATCATTATATACCATATTTTCAAGAGGCGCATTCATTAGTCAAGAGACTTGAAGCCTTCAATATCACTCCATCTGTAGCAATCTCAAACCTAATTCGTGACTTTGGGAATATCAATAAGATTGTCGAGCAACATAATGATGCGGTTATAAATTCTTTACTTGATACACATAAAGAATTTTTCGACCATTGTTTGAAATATCCATTGGACAAGCAGCAAAGACGCTCAATCGTTTCAGAAGAAGATAATTGCTTGGTTGTTAGTAGCGCAGGTAGTGGAAAGACCTCTTCTATTGTTGGAAAAGTCAAGTATCTAACAGAAATAAAAGGCATTGTACCTCATAGAATCTTACTCATTAGTTACACGAACAAAGCAGCAGCCGAACTTACGGAAAGAATGGCTACTAACGGCTTGAAAGGTTATACTTTTCATAAATTAGCCATTGATATTATTGGAAGAGCAACAGGCACAAAACCATCTATTTGCGATAATACTGATTCTTTATTCGTAGATATTTATCACACTTTATTAGGGAATAAGGATTTTAAGAATAGTATAGTAGAATATTTTATTGATTATCAATCCAATGAAGCGGATTGGGAGCAACGCAAGAATGAAAGGCGAGAAAAGTTATCGGAACAAAAAAATGTTCAGTTAAAAGCAATGTGTCCCGATATGGATGGTCGAGCCATATATGTGAGAAGTGAGCAAGAGCAAAAGATTTGCTTTGTCTTGTCTTCACTTGGAGTAAGATTCAGATATGAAGAGGCATACGAACATCAATTGGCAGATGAAATGCACTCTCAATATCGCCCCGATTTTTCCATATATTTCGAGCAAAATGGAGTAACCAAACGAATCTATCTGGAGCATTTCGGGGTTGATGAACATGGTCTTGTTCCAGCTTGGTTTGCAAAGGATAAAAATATAACATATGAAGAAGCCAATCAAAAATATAACGATGGTATAACTTGGAAGAAAGCAGCTCATGAAAAATTTGGCACTCAGCTTTTAGTAACATCAAGTGCCGATTTCCATTATTCTAATATTAGGGATAAACTACGTAAACTATT
>DYCT01000203.1 GCA_019417975.1 Bacteroides sp. | reverse complement strand
TGGTATCTTACCACTACCTTATTGCTGCTGTCAATCAGTCCCACAATATCTCCAAGACCATTATACAGATAGAAATAGTCTGTCTTTCCATTTTGGAACCATTGGGGACAGGTACGATGGTTTGATTAGTGTCCCTGGTGGCTCAAGTTTGCGAACTTTCGTTCTTTTTTCAACTCGACTACATTCTAGTGAGTAAACGCTCAATAGTGGATGCGTAGACAGTGACCTCATTTTTTGAGATAATAGCCTCGACAAATGATAATGCTCTAAAAAGTTCAGTCTAAAAAGTTTAGGCTAAACTTTTTAGAACAATTGGAGGCTATCTATGAAATCTCAAACATCTTTAGCGGCTCGCAACTGTCGCTTACAGGAATGGAGCCAAATGGTTCATTCCTGTAATAACCGTCCGATTGGAATGTCAGTAAATGAATGGTGTCGGGAAAATTCCATTACCACAGCCAACTACTATTATCGCATGACTCAGGTACGAAAGGCCTGTTTGGATTCACTGTCAGATGAAGCGGTGAACCAAGAAGTTGTTCCGGTTCCAATGAACTTAGTTGCTCCGGCAGAAGAATCCTGTATAAAGAAGTTATTACCAGAGTCCGTTAA
Organism: Bacteroides sp.; assembly: GCA_019417975.1. GTDB lineage: Bacteria > Bacteroidota > Bacteroidia > Bacteroidales > Bacteroidaceae > DYCT01. The sequence goes on along the minus strand of DYCT01000203.1, from coordinate 3,527 downwards.
AGGTTCTTCTTTGGAATTCGATTTTCATGGCGCAACTCTTCGAGTTACCGATCAGACATCTGATGCACTCTTGGCGAAAGTGCTTGGGGTACTTGCCCATGTTGAATAATGCCATCTGCTTTAAACAGATATTCATTGTGACCGGCTATACCGATCTTCGATCCGGAATTGATCGTCTGGCTGCCCTCATTACTTCGAAAACAGGAGACAATCCTTTCGTACCGGATACTCTTTACCTTTTTTGCGGTCGCAAAACAGATCGCATTAAAGGATTGACCTGGGAGCGAGACGGATTTTTACTCCTGTACAAACGATTAGAGAAAGGGCGATTTCAATGGCCGAGAAACGAATCTGAGGTGCAATCACTTACTGAGCAACAGTTCCGGTGGCTAATGGAGGGTCTGACCATTACCCCTAAACATACTGTGCAAGAGATTACACCGCCACAGTATCCGGCATAGTTCTTGTGCAATACGTAGAAATTTTTGTAGTTCATTTCCGATCAGAAACTTAGCAAGTTTCCATTTCTTCTACCACAAAAAACGAGCGTGAAAAGCATACAAGGTTCCTTCTATAAAGCTGCATTTCATTTTTGCCATTTCAAAAGCCATGCATTCTTTAGATGGAATTCAGCCTTGTATCCTCTTAAAACCATAGGCATTATGACGAACTCAAAACGAAACGGGATTCGCAAAAATCGCCCATTTATGATATAATGAGTCCATGAAGAGGAGGTTTATTATGGCGAAGACTTATACAGAAGAACAACTGAATACGTTTGATAAAGCGACATTGATTCAGCTTTTGCTGATGCAACAGTCACAGCTTCAGGAAATCGATAAAAAGCTACAGCTTCTGTTAGAGCAAGCCGCTGTACTGAAAAACAATCGTTTTGGTAAGAAATCAGAAAAACTAGGGATTGAGAATCAGGTCTGCTTCATGGAAGTCGATGGCGACATCGTTTTCTTTAATGAGGCAGAAGCAGTAAATGCCCTCGTGCCGGAAGATGAAGAAAAGTCTACTAAGCCAAAGAATGCAAAGACAAAGGGCAAACGAACAGCTGACATCAAAGACCTTCCGGTTATTCATGTCGATCATAAGATGACGGAAAGTGAACTGATTACGGAGTTTGGAGAGGATGGTTGGTATCAACTGGAAGATGAAATCTATCGTCGATACCGCTTCACCCCGATGAAGATTGAAATTGAAGAACACCATGTAGGTGTCTACAAATCCAAGAAAGACAATCATTTCAAGAAGGCAGAGCATCCGGCGTATCTCTTAAGAAACAGTTTAGTGTCGCCTACGTTATTGTCAGGCATCTGGAATGCAAAGTATGTAAATGCAGTTCCGCTATACCGTCAGGAACAGGAATTCCAAAGAATGGGAGTCTCCATTGACCGTGGTGAAATGGCGCATTGGACGATTTTGTGTGCGGAACGATATCTGTCTGTTTTTTATGATTACTTACATGAGAAGATGTATGACTATCATGTGCTTCAGGCAGATGAGACTCCGGTGCTCGTCTCAAAAGAAAATCGAACATCGGGAAGCAGGCATTACATGTGGGTATATCGTACCGGTAAGATGTATCAGGACAAACCAATCGTACTGTATGAATATCAACCCTCTCGAAATGCAGATCATCCAAGAGTATTCCTAAAGGACTTTCAGGGAATCTGTGTGACAGACGGATACCAGGTTTACCATACATTGGAAAAAGAAAGGGAAGACTTACGGATTGCCGGCTGCTGGGCACATGCAAGACGGCGCTTTGATGAAGCGCTGAAAGCATTACCAAAAGAACAACAGAAAGATACGATTGCGTATTTTGCACTCAAGCAAATCCAAGCGATTTATCGCGAGGAAAACAAGCTTGAAGGGATGAGCGCGCAAGATCGTTTAAAAAATCGGCAACTAACAGTAAAGCCATTGGTAAATGCTTATTTTACATGGGTAAAGAAGAATGTACTTGTGGTCGCAGCGAAAAGCAAAACTGCAAATGGACTTACCTACTCGATCAATCAGGAAACTTATTTAAGGACGTTTCTGGAAGATGGAGAAGTGCCAATGGATAATAATGCAGCAGAACAATCGATCCGACCATTCTGCATAGGAAAGAAGAACTGGGTTATGATTGATACGATAGCCGGAGCAGAGTCTAGTGCAATGATCTATAGCATAGCAGAAACTGCAAAAGCGAATCATCTGAAACCTTATAACTATTTTGAATATCTTCTGACAGAGATACCGAAACATATGGATGATCGTGACAATCACTTTTGTGAAGATCTTCTTCCTTGGTCGGATAAATTGCCTGCCGAATGTCGAAAATAAAATGAACTGTAAGCCGCTCTCAGGAGCGGCTATTTGAAGTGGGTATACCCACTATTGAGCGTTTACTCTAGTGAAGACACAAAAAAAGCCTGAAAGCTCTTTTCTTGAACTTTCAGACTTTTTATTAGGGACACATACTGAACCAGTAGTGACACATTTTGAGCCACCGTCCCTGTCACCATGGCTCCAGAGTTATCATTCCTTTTCGATACATTTGGCACAGCAAAAAATCATTTGATTTATAGCTTACATCCACTGATACCTTATTTTTGAAAGCATCTCTTAAATAATTACGTGCATTTGTCTGATAATCATATGAGTCTCTGTCTTGTGTGTACATTGTAATTGACTCTATATTCGGATAATACCACGAAAAAACTTCTGCCAAAATAGTTAACGATATTTCACCAGCATTTTTCTTCTTTTCGCGCCCATTTTTTGTAGTAATAATTGACAACGGCCAATTCTGGTACATCTTACTTAACCAAATGGCATATTCCTCCATATCTAATGGATCACTCTTTTCCACATGACGATGAAGATAGCTTCTCATTGCTGCAAGTGTTGATACCGCAGCAAATACAATTTTATATAAATTTCCCTCCTCGCCATTTGCTAAATCCGTATAATTTTCTTCTGCAATAAAATATATGGGAAGACCATCTGCTACTAAGCTCTCAATAAAATTTTTTCGATATATCGAATCACATATTTCCTCTGAAATCCAATTAGGAATCAATATAACCTCATATCCAATAAGTAATTCCTTTGCAGATATCCCCGCACGCTCAACTTGTTCAAGAAAAGCAACTGTCGAATTATCCATGAGAGCAATTTTTGTTTCACCACTATAATTCCGATATTCTGGTATGTTAAGCATTCTTCTCCTCCATCATTAAATTAGCTTCTCTTATAATGTTACTCAAAAACTGCTCATTCTCATAATTGTAATTCAAGTCAGGATCTTGTTTGATTCGTTCCTGTATTTTTGCTTGCAATATTCCAACATTTATTACATAGGATGGTCTTACTAGGTTATCATCTAATCCAAGTTTCCGAAACCTATCTGCCAAATCAGAAAATGAATTATCAAAGTTTTCTTTAATCAAAGACATTAATTTTTGATTTTCATTTTGAACTGCACTTTCATAAAGCGCAATCAAAACAGCTTTATACGGTGCACTGAATGT
>DYCT01000202.1 GCA_019417975.1 Bacteroides sp. | reverse complement strand
AATGCGCAGATAGAACAAATCCATGTTTCTTCTTCACGAGAAATAGAGCTTGTGCCAAGAGTAGGGAATCATGTTGTCTTTTTGGGGAAAATAGAGCATTTTGAAGAAAAATTAGATAACTTGCGAACTTTTTACGAGAAAGCATTAAATCAGGTGGGGTGGAATAAATATAGCCGCATCAGTTTGGAATTTACAAATCAGATAATTTGCACAAAAAGAGAGGACTAATATATGGCTGAGACAGATTTTATAGTAGCGATAGAGCTTGGGTCGTCTAAGATTGTCGGCCTGGCAGGGAAGAAAAACAGCGATGGCAGTATTCAAATATTGGCCGGCGCAAGTGAGGACTCATCTTCATTTATCCGAAAAGGGGTCATTTATAATTTGAATAAGACGGCACAAAGTCTTACTACGATTATTAATACATTAGAGGGTAAATTGGATGCTGAGATTGCGAAAGTGTATGTCGGAATCGGTGGTCAGTCTTTGCGTAGTGTAAAGAATACAGTTGCCCGACAGTTGGATGTGGAAGAATCTATTTCTGAGAAATTGGTGGATGAAATTATTGAAGCTAATACAGAGGTGCCTTTGGTCGATTTCAAAATATTGGGAGTTGTACCACAGGAGTATCGTATCGGCAATAGTTTTACCATTGACCCAGTGGGTGTGTTAGGAAATAATATCGAAGGGCGTTTCCTAAATGTTATAGCTCGCGAACGTGTACAGAAAAACTTGGAATCATGCTTTGCACAGGCCAATATTGATGTAGCTCAATATTTTATATCTCCTTTGGCAATGGCGAATGTGGTACTTACTGACGCAGAGAAGCGTTCGGGTTGTGCATTGGTAGATTTTGGAGCAGACACCACTACGATTTCTGTATACAAGAATAATCTTCTTCGTTATCTGACAGTGTTACCTATTGGCTCCGAGAGCATCACACGTGATATTTGCAACTTGCAGATAGAAGAACCGGAAGCAGAACGGCTGAAATTGAAGTATGGTAATGCAGTTTGGGAGTTTGATGAGGAAGATGAGGCAAAGATGATTCAATTATCGGATGGACGCACTATCAAGCAGGATCTACTAAATGATATTGTAGAAGCACGTGCAGAAGAGATTATTGCAAATGTATGGACTCAGATTCAAGCTTCCGGTTATAGTACACAGTTGTTGGCCGGTATTGTGCTGACAGGAGGTGGAGCTAATCTGCAGAGGATGAAAGAAGCGGTATGTAAGTATACCAAAATAGATATAGTGAAGATTGTTCGTTCTGTACTTCAAGGAGTCAAAGTCGGAGAACCGGATGTCGTTAAGAATGATGGAACCTATAATACCATATTAGGGTTGCTTTTTGCCGGTGAAAAGAACTGCTGTAAGCCTAAGGTAGAAGAGGTGAAGTCTATCGAAGAAGTGTTTGGTCCAACGGTAGCTGAACCGACTGTTGAAGAGCCAAAAGAAAAACCTAAAAAGAAAGAAAAAGAGAAGAAGGTTAAGGACGGTAAATCTGCGTTCGACCGAATTCGAGAGAAAAGCGGTCGATTGTTTGGAGGTCTGTTTGATGATGACGAAAAATAGGTTGTTGACTTTTTAAATTGGAACGATTATGATAGATAATGATAATAAAACTATGCCATTCGATTTGATGACAGAAGAATCTTCAAGTATTATTAAAGTGATAGGTGTAGGTGGTGGCGGTGGTAATGCCGTAAACCATATGTATAAAGAAGGTATTAAAGGAGTGACATTTGCGCTGTGTAATACCGACAATCAAGCTTTAATACGTTCATCTATACCCGTAAAGCTTCAGTTAGGTCCTAAAACTACTCATGGACTGGGTGCTGGTAATAATCCTCCGAAAGCAAAGGATGCTGCCGAAGAGAGTATAGAAGATATCCGTAACTTGTTGAGTGATGGCACACAGATGGTGTTCATTACTGCAGGTATGGGAGGAGGAACGGGTACAGGAGCGGCTCCTGTTGTTGCTCGGGTAGCGAAGGAAATGGATATTCTTACAATTGGTATTGTTACTATCCCATTCTTGTTTGAGGGAAAAGAGAAAATCATGCAAGCTATTGCCGGATTAGACCAAATAAAAGAGAATGTGGATGCGTTGATGATTATCAATAATGAGCGTTTGCGCTCCATTTATCAGGATTTGACCTTTATCAATGCATTTACCAAGGCAGATGATACTTTGTCGGTAGCGGCTCGAAGCATTGTTGAGATTATTACGGAAGAAGGAATTATGAATCTTGATTTTGCTGATGTGTGTACGACGCTTCGTAACGGAGGAGTCGCTATTATCAGTTCCGGAGTAGGCGAGGGGGATATGCGTGTCGAGAAAGCCATTCAAAACGCATTGCATTCTCCTTTGCTGAACAATACAGATATAATCAATGCTCAGAAGATTCTTATTTACTTAACATTCGGTGAAAATTCCAACTTTATGATGGAAGAAGTAAATGCAATTCATGATTTTATGAAGCATTTGAATCCAAATGTGAAGGTTATTTGGGGATATGGTATTGACAATTCGCTGGATATGTCTGTTAAAGTAACCTTGTTGGCTTCCGGATTTGATGTGAAAGATTTCTCTGGAGAAGAAATTTCCGAAGAAATAGAGGAAGCCAAGCAAATTCGTATTAAGGAGATTTATGGAGATGATCTCATTGCAGGCATTCAGCGAAACAGAGCCAAAAAACGCTATTTGTATATTTTCTCGCCCGAGGATTTGGATAATGAAGATATTATATCGATGGTGGAAATGTCGCCTACATATAGCCGTACAAAGTCAACACTCGACAGTATTCGTTCGAAAGCCGTAGTTGAGGCTGAAGATATGGAAGAAGCTGCTACGAATTCTAATCCAAGCCTGATTACGTTTGGTTGATAGGAATGCTTAGTTGGAATGTTTATATAAAGAACAGTGATAAGATAAAAATAGAAATTATGGATTTATTTGATCAGATTAGTAATGACATTAAAGAGGCAATGAAAGCCCGTGATAAGGTGAAATTAGAAACATTACGCAATGTGAAGAAGTTTTTTATAGAGGCAAAGACTGCCCCGGGAGCGAATGATACGCTAACGGATGAGGCTGCTTTGAAAATTCTTCAGAAATTGGCAAAACAAGGTAAAGACGCTGCTGAAATCTATAAAGGACAGAACCGCGAGGATTTGGCAGAGGATGAATTGGCACAAGTGGCCGTCATCGAGACCTATTTGCCCAAGCAGATGAGCGCAGAAGAGCTGGAAGTAGCCTTGAAAGCTATTATTGCTGAAGTAGGTGCTACAAGTGCTAAAGAGATGGGCAAGGTAATGGGTGTTGCTACAAAGCAATTGAGTGGCAAGGCAGAAGGTAAAGCTATTTCTGCCATGGTAAAACAGTTGTTGGGCTAAGTAGAACGCTTTATTGTTAATATATTGGCTCCGATGTAGGAAGGTAAAACTTCGTATATCGGAGCTTTTTTATGTCCTTATATAAACAAATCTTGCAGTACGCTAATTGATTTAAGCTCTTGGAAACCGGGTAGGTGTAGGCGGTAATAATCGATTATAACAGCTAGGCATCGGTTACGTTGGACACGATTCATTTTGAATAGATGCATAGTCTTATAGTTCATACGTATCAATTGTAAGAGGAGTTTGGCTTCTTCGGCAGGGAGGATAGCACGGTGGAGCGGAGGTTGCGAGCAAAAGCAGGCGTTCTGTAGGTCGAACAAATCTCCGGAATGGTATTTCTCGGTATTGGGATAAAGGCCGATAAAACGCGATAAACGCATTAAGAATACCAAATGAAAGTTGGAGTAGTTTTGAGTGCATTCATCTAACCATTGGATAGAATAATGTAAGTAGGTAAAGAGGGGTAGGTTTTGAGATTCCTCTGACAAGGCTTTATGTAGGAACTCGGCAATAAAAAGAGCAATGGCTGATTTTAGCGGGTGAAAAGGTATCGATTTGAACGGTAAGGAAATCTTTGCTTCTTTGATTTTGTTTAAATGAGCATTAGGACGGTAATCTATTTCCAGGTCGAGAAATGTCAGAGGTTGGAACATTGAAGCCTTGATAAGCGATTTTCGGCTACGGGCAATGGGAGCCAAAAGGCTGATTCGGCCATTTTCTTCAGTATATAGATTCACTATAACGGATGAATCGTTGTATTTTACCGTGTGTAATAC
>DYCT01000201.1 GCA_019417975.1 Bacteroides sp. | reverse complement strand
GGTAAAAAGTAAAGATATGTATTATTGTTTATCAAAGTAAGATATACCATTGCGTGGCAATGAAAATAGTAGAAAGTATCAACCTTTTGTTATTTAGTTAATGGCTATATCTTGTATGTCAACTAGCTTATTGGCAATGGCATAGATGATAAGACCTGCAGTGGTGTGTATTTGCAGTTTACCGGATATGTTTTTCCGATGAGTAGCTACCGTATGAACCGATAGGTATAATCTGTCGGCAATTTCTTTGTTGCTATATCCTTTGGCAATACAGATTAATACATCTTTTTCTCGGTTGCTTAAGAGTTCATTTTTCTCTTTGTCTAATGCTTCGTTGTCTGCACTGTGTGTATAGACAATTTGTTTGCTTTGTTTAAGTTTCTGTTCTACCATTTTTACAGCCGGAACAAAAAGTTTGTCTTCTAGCTGGCAGTGTGCTGTTAGGTCTTCTTCGCAAGCGATAATGTTGAGCAACACTTCGTTGAGTAGGTAATTGTTCTTTTCCGGATAGCAGCGGATGATGACGTCTTTCAGCTCTTTTAGTTTGTTGCTGATGGGAGTATGCTTTCCTTCAAAAGTTGTAATACTGTAGTTGTGGTTTAGGTAACCTTGCAAGAGTTGTTCCACATAGACAAACACGGTGTTGTCTTCGTGGTTCATGTGACGTCGCACTTCGGATGTGTAGGCATCGTAGAATTTGACGATGAGTACAGCCAAGTCGTTCTTGTCGGAACAGTCGATAGCTTCAATTAGTTTTCGTCGGATGTTGGGCAGGTTAAAACCAAGATAATATTCGTGTGCTTGGCGCAAGTAACCCATAAGGGATGAAAGAGATACTTGGTCTGCCTGATAATCTCGGTTTGAGTGGAAATTGGCTACTTCCAGAAATGTCTGTTCGTCTACTAGGTGTGTCTGACAGACTTCTCTTACGGTGTTGTCACCAAATCCTAATGAAATGTCGAAGCGACCTAATACTAAAATCAACTGACTGTTTTCTTTTACCAAGTCGCGCATTTTGTCTGTAGCTTTAAATCTTGCAGGTCTGTTTTCCATAATGCTGTTTTTTGTTCCGAGTCTGTTTTTATGTTCTTTTCCACTTGCAAAAATAATACCTTACTTATTATTAGGCAATACTTAAAATAAGGGAGTTCTATGTTTTTTCGTTCGGGAAAATACCTCAAACAGTGTATTGTCGAGTTTGTGTAGCCACGGTAATTTTGCAGCCGAAGATAATTAATAATCAAACGAAAGGAAATTAAAAATGAAACTAAGAAATTTATTTGCGATTATTAGCATCGCTTTGTTGGCTGCCTCATGTAGCAAAGATGAGCCTAAAACCCCAATATCTTTAGGTGGAGAGTCAAAAGAGAACCTTGATGTATCTGCTTATGGCAAATGGACATATATCAATCTGAAAACAGGAGAAACAAAACAATATGATGATACCAATGCATGGATTTACACTGATGGAACTGAAACTCCGGCAAAAACGCTTGTCGATGTTGATATGAATTGGCATATCGCTATTCACCGTTATGAAATAAAAACCAATAATGGAGAGGCTTACGATACCCAAAAGCAAGATTTTATTTCAATCACTTCTTTGCCTACTAATGTTTCATGGGTAAAAGATCAAGTTGTGAGTTATGAAAGTCAACAAGCTGAAGGGGTAACATCCCCTCTTGTGGTAATAACCGACATGAGTAAGATGATGCAAGGAAGTGTTGGCTATGCTAAGGAACCAACACTAAATACTACGCTTTGTGGTTGGGTTAAGAAAGTGGAGACAGGAAGTATGCCTCCTGTAATCTATACACCTACTCAGAATGTATTAATCGTGAAGTTCTCTGATGGAAGTTGGGCGAAGCTTCAATTCACAGCAGCAGGAAATACTGAAACCAACAAAAGTGGATTTGTAAGCTTCAATTACGAATTCTTTGCAATAGATTGATATGAAAAAAGTTCTATCCATTTTATTCATCCTATTAACGGTGGCTTCGGTCACCGTTAGTGCCGATATATCGGATAATCCCAGTGTCTCTCGTTACCGATATGCTATTACTGGGAAAATAACGGATGAGAACAACCAACCATTACCAGGTTCTTCTGTAAAAGTAGTAGGAACGACTTTTGGAGCGGGAACTGACACAGAAGGAAACTTTACAATTCGTTTAGATAATTCAGAAGAACGTACGTTGGAAATTACTTTTATTGGATACGCTCCTCAAAGGATAAAGGTTATTCCGTCTTTATCCCCTTCGCCAGTTCATGTTCAATTAAAGCCGTCCTCCAATCAGTTAGATGAGGTTGTAGTAACCGGCGCATTTATTGAAAAACCGTTGAAGGAAGTTCCTGTATTAACTCGCATTGTATCGCAGAAGGATATTCAAGCACTCAATCCGATGAATATAGAGGCACTGCTTCAATACGAACTTCCAGGATTACAGATTGGATATAATTCTATGAGTCAATTGCCGAAAATCACTTATCAAGGCATGGGAGGTGAATATGTTCTCTTTCTTGTAGATGGAGAACGAGTTAGCGGAGAAGGGGCCGACCACAACGTAGACTTTACCCGTTTCAATGTGGATGATATTGAGCGTATCGAGGTTATCAAAGGCTCCCAGTCTACTATTTATGGGTCTAATGCATTAGGAGGAGTCATCAATATTATTACTAAAACAGCCAACCGACCGTTTACGGGAAATATAAATGCACGTTATGCCGGAACAAATGGACAAAAGTATACTGTTTCGGCAGGAACAAAAAAGAATAGACTGATTTCGTATACCAGTCTTACTTGGCGTCAAAGAGATACTTATACCATTGAAGATACAGAAGGTACAACCGTTATTGAAGGTAAACCGGATGGAAGCACCAGTGAAAAAGTTTCTACGCCTAGTACTTCAACTATTTACGGGTACAATATATGGGATTTTTCTCAGAAAATAGGATATACTTGCAATGAGAAACTTAGCACCGATTTGAAAGGTAGTTTTTACCATAATAAGCGGGACATAAGAAGCGGACGTCTATATCAGGATTATTTTATTGATTATGCACTAAGCGGAAAGATAAAATATTTGCCCGGAAAGAATCAACAACTGACAGTGTCTTATGTTTACGACAATTATAAAAAAGATAAAGATTATTTGTATAGTAATCGTCGTAGTACAGATTATCGGAATATCACACAAACACCGCGCGTCGATTATACAGGTAAATTCGGGAGTCATACACTTAGTGCAGGATTTGAAGGCAATTTAGAGTATTTAAAGCATTACATGCTGAAAGATAGTTCGCATGTAAGCAACCAGACTTATACCTTATATTTGCAAGAAGATTGGAAACTTGCAGAATCGTTGAATATAATAGTTGGAGTCCGTTCTGATTATCACAAGAAGTATCATCTGCATATTACGCCAAAAATTTCAGCATTGTGGCATATTGATAAGCATTTTACTTTACGAGGAGGCTACTCGCAAGGATTCCGTTCTCCATCTTTGAAAGAACTTTATCAGGAATACGATATGGGAGGACTTGGTTTCATGATGTTGTATGGAAATCCAGACTTGAAACCTGAAACCAGCAACCAATATTCTCTTTCTGCAGAATATACCAAGGGACGATTGAATGTGTCGGTATCAGCGTCACATAATAGATTCAAAAACAAAATCGCGCTTATGCCACTTAATGATGGTACCAATAACCAACGTTATGCAAATGCACAAAAGGCCAAAACGACAGGTATAGAAAGTATTATACGTTATAACTTCAACTTTGGACTAATGCTGACAGGCTCATACGCCTATACCGATGACTATCAGGAAATAAATGGGAAGAATACATCGTATGTACGTCCGCACAACATTACATTCAATGTCGCTTATTCGCATAAGTTTGGTAAAATAGGAACAAATTTGTCTTTAAACGGACAATGGTGTTCTGCACTTGATACTTATTCTGTCGATACAGATACAAAAGAATATACCTTGCGGTCGTTTGCTCCTCGTACGCTCTGTTCTCTGAATGCAGGAGTAACACTACCGAGAGGTATTTCTCTTAATTTCGGAATAGATAACTTGTTCAATTATAAAGACAAAGCCGCCGATAGTTCTGTACAAGTTCCTCAGAAGGGAATCAGCTTTGTGGGCACAGTAAATATCAATATAGCAGATATGTTT
>DYCT01000200.1 GCA_019417975.1 Bacteroides sp. | reverse complement strand
GCTGAAATAACTTCGACTTACACGAAGCCAACAAAGACTACCACAACAGTAATAGCGCAACCTACTAAAACAGAAGAAAAAAAGAATCCAAGCAGCCCGATAAAGCCCAAAGCTATTCGCGTGGAAAAGGTAAAAGCACAACCCGCTGCTAAAGTTCAACCTGTTGTTCAACCCCAGCCAGCTACTCAGTCTCAGCCTGCAACTGTTCAAAAGCCTACAAAGCGCCATCACATTATTATCGCCAGCGTTGCCAGCCAAGCAGAAGCAGAAGCAACAATAAAGAAATATACGCAGGAAGGTTACTCCGGAATGGAAATCATCAAAGGAGAAGGACGTATCCGCATCTGCTTAGCCTCGTTTGCAGAAAAGAACGAAGCATCCAAACAACTAAATCAGCTGAGATCAACTACGTCATTCAAAGACGCATGGATACTCAGCAAATAAGCTATCTTACAGAAATTTTAAAATCATGAAAAGAATCATGTGTCCCAAATGCGAGAATTACCTCACATTTGACGAAACGCAATACACCGAAGGACAATCATTAGTATTTATCTGCGAGCACTGTAAAAAGCAGTTCAGCATACGTATTGGCAAAACAAAGCTGAAAGCCAAGGAAAGAAACGAAAACGAAATCGCATCCAACGAATACGGACATATTACCGTCATTGAAAATGTATTTGGATACAAACAATTATTTCCATTACGCGAAGGTGACAACATCATCGGTCGCCGATGCACCGGCAATGATATAACCATTCCCATTGAGACTTCGGACATGAGTATGGATCGTAGACACTGTATTATTAATGTAAAACGCAACAAACAAGGAAAGCTAATCTATACCCTACGCGACAATCCCAGTCTGACAGGTACTTTCCTTCAAAACGAAATTTTGGAAGACAAAGACCGTATTCGCATTGAAGACGGAGCCATCATCACCATCGGTGCCACTACTTTTATCTTCTACGCACCGGACCAACAAGAATAAATGAACTTACCAACCTACCTCATCGGCAAACATCACCTCTTGTCTACCGATGAGGTATACTTAAAGTGAATATAATAAAACAGAAAACAAGAAGTCAATGTTTGATTCATTCCGGGAATCGTGCCGTCTCTACTTTCGACAGACGTTCACACAACCTACTCATCTGCGACTGACGAATACGTAAAGTCATTGAGCAATCCATATCATACGACTGCGCCACAATATCCGGTCCTTCCTCCTTAACAATACGCATCACATCGTTCATGAACGGATATTCAAACAAGACAGTCACCTGTTCATCCACAGTTTTCTCTACAATGGTCGCTGTGGAAATAGCTTCAGCTGCTGCTGCTTTATAAGCTACAATCAGTCCACTCGTCCCCAACTTAATACCTCCGAAATAGCGTACAACAATAATCAGTATATCCGTAAGTTCATTCGAATTTATCTGTCCTAAAATAGGCTTTCCGGCTGTTCCCGAAGGCTCACCATTATCATTGGCCCGAAATTCCTTCCGCTCCGGTCCCAACATATAAGCATAGCACACATGCCTGGCATCATAATATTTCTTTTGATACTGTTCCAAATACTCCTTCACCTCGTCGACAGAAGTTACCGGCAAGGCAATGGCTATAAACTTACTACGTTTTTCCGTATATACACCTTCAGCAGGTGCAATGATTGTCTTGTATATATCCGATTGCAACATGTCGCAAATTTAGAAAAAAAGAGGGTAGCCACAAAGACTACCCCCATTATTCTTATTTCGAATGTGCCTATGAAAGTTTGTGAATTACCAGACCTGAACGCAATTTAGGTTCAAACCAAGTAGTCTTAGGAGGCATAATGTTTCCTGTATCAGCAATATCCATCAATTGCTTCATAGAAACCGGATACAAAGCCAACGCCACTTTCATTTCACCGGAATCAACTCGTTTTTGGAGTTCACCCAAACCACGGATACCACCAACAAAATCAATACGTTTGTCAGAACGCAAGTCTTTGATACCCAAAATTTGGTCAAGAATCAAGTTTGAAGAAATTGTAACATCGAGCACACCGATAGGGTCCTGGTCATTGTAAGTACCCTTCTTGGCAGTGAGGCTATACCATTTGCCATCAAGATAAAGACCGAAATTGTGCAAGGCATTAGGTTTGTAAATTTCAGTACCTTTCTCTTCTACATCGAAATTCTTAACGACTGCTTCCAAGAACTGAGCCGGAGTAAGACCGTTCAAATCTTTTACAACACGGTTGTAATCGATAATAGTCAGTTGATTTGCAGGGAAACAAACAGCCATGAAATAGTTATACTCTTCGTCGCCCTTGTGGTTAGGATTCTGTTTTGCCTTTTCAGCACCAACCAAAGCAGCAGCAGCTGAACGATGATGTCCGTCGGCAATATACAAAGCCGGCATAGCAGCAAATGCTTTTGTAATCGCTTCGATATCTTCATCCTGATCGATTACCCAGAAAGTGTGGCCAAAGCCATCGCCCGGAGCTACAAAATCGTATTCAGGCTTCTGAGCTGTATATTTAGCAACGATAGCATCCAAAGTAGCGTTATCGGGATACGCAAAGAATACCGGTTCAATGTTGGCGTTGTTTACACGCACGTGTTTCATACGGTCTTCTTCTTTATCGCGACGAGTAAGTTCGTGTTTCTTGATAACTCCGTTCATATAGTCGGGCACGTATGCACCTACTACCAATCCATACTGAGTTTTACCATTCATGGTCTGTGCATAGACATAATAGCATTCTTTCTTATCTTGCACCAACCATCCTTTATCTTGAAACATCTGAAAATTCTCAGCAGCTTTACCATAAACGCGTGGATCATGCTCATCAGTACCTTCGGGGAAATCAATCTCCGGCTTAATGATATGATACAAAGATTTTTCATTACCGGCAGCTTCAGCACGTGCCTCATCAGAATTGAGCACATCATACGGACGAGAAGCTACTTCTTCCACCAATTCTTTCGGTGGACGTACCCCTTTAAAAGGTTTGATAACAGCCATAATATTCGATTTTAAAGTTAAAGTTAAAGTTAAAATTAAACCACAAATGACACGGAATAAGCCCGTGTGTCATTTGTGGTTCAAATATAGCATTTTATTTTAAAACTGTTACTTGTTTACTCTGAATTTTTCGCATCCATCTGTAAAATAGCTAACAATTTGCTTAGCAGCAGCAATACCGGCATTGATATTTGCTTCAGCTGTCTGAGCACCCATCTTTTTCGGTGTAGAGAAATAGCGTCCAGCAAAGTTTTCAGCAAATTCAGCATGGTGAGCAGGCATGATATCTGTCACATACTTCAAGTCAGCGCGGTCGGCCAACAAACGGAGCATATCAGCTTCATTAATCACTTCTTTACGAGCAGTGTTTACCAACAGACCATTCTTCGGCATGCGGTTAACCAATTCGTAGTTGATAGATTCTTTTGTTTCAGCAGTAGCAGGGATGTGCAAAGAAACAACGTCGCAAGTAGAATACAATTCTTCTACAGAACCAACAGCCTTTGTGCCATCTTTTTCAATTACTTCTTTCGGGCAGAATGCATCAAATGCATAAATTTCCATACCGAAACCACGAGCGATACGTGCTACATTGCGACCTACGTTGCCGTATGCATGGATACCCAATTTCTTACCTTTCAATTCTGTACCGGATGTACCATTGTAGAAGTTACGAACAGCCATCACCATCATGCCAAGTGCCAATTCAGCAACAGCGTTTGAGTTCTGACCCGGAGTATTCATAACACATACATTGTGAGCTGTAGCAGCAGCCAAGTCTACGTTATCATAGCCGGCACCTGCACGAACCACAATCTTCAGTTCTTTAGCAGCGTCGAACACTTCTGCATCAATCACATCACTACGGATAATGATAGCGTTTACGTCTTTTACAGCGTCCAACAATTTAGCTTTTTCACCGTATTTTTCGAGCAATACCAGTTCATAACCAGCAGCTTCTACTTCTTTACGAATGCCTTCTACAGCAACTTTTGCAAACGGTTTGTCTGTTGCGACCAATACTTTTTTCATGATTATAATAATTTAAGGTTATCGATTTAATGGAAAAGGACGTGTAAAAA
The DNA here is from genome assembly GCA_019417975.1 of Bacteroides sp. Taxonomy (GTDB): domain Bacteria; phylum Bacteroidota; class Bacteroidia; order Bacteroidales; family Bacteroidaceae; genus DYCT01. The sequence goes on along the minus strand of DYCT01000200.1, from coordinate 108 downwards.
CACGCCCTTTTTTATACTTATCAAAAAATTGGATTAATGCAATTTTTCAAATTCCTGCATGCAGTCAATCAAAGCTTGAACGCTTTCCTTAGGCATAGCATTGTAGCA
>DYCT01000020.1:1429-13536 GCA_019417975.1 Bacteroides sp. | reverse complement strand
CTAGATAACAATTAAAAAGAACCAATTAAAATATTTACAGTCGTGGGAGAAACAAAGTACATCTTCGTTACGGGTGGAGTAGCCTCATCGTTAGGTAAAGGAATCATTTCATCGTCAATAGGAAAATTATTGCAAGCGAGAGGTTATAATGTAACCATCCAAAAGTTTGACCCGTATATCAACATCGATCCAGGAACACTAAATCCGTATGAGCATGGTGAATGCTATGTAACTGTTGACGGTCATGAAGCTGACCTCGATTTGGGTCACTACGAACGTTTTCTGGGTATCCAAACAACGAAAGCCAATAACATCACTACCGGTCGTATCTACAAAAGCGTGATTGACAAAGAGCGTAGAGGCGACTATTTAGGAAAAACCATTCAAGTTATTCCACATATTACAGACGAAATCAAACGCAACGTAAAGTTGTTGGGTAACAAATACAAATTCGATTTTGTCATCACTGAAATTGGTGGAACTGTAGGTGATATTGAATCATTGCCCTATTTGGAAAGTATCCGCCAATTGAAATGGGAACTTGGTCGCAACGCACTCTGTGTGCACCTCACTTACGTTCCTTATTTGGCAGCCGCCGGTGAGTTAAAGACTAAACCTACTCAACACTCTGTAAAAGAATTGCAATCGGCCGGTATTCAACCAGATATTCTTGTATTGCGTACAGAACACGAATTGAGTACTACCCTACGCAAAAAAGTAGCTCTTTTCTGCAATGTAGACGAAAAAGCCGTAGTTCAGTCTATTGATATGCCAACCATCTACGAGGTACCTTTGCGTATGCAGGAACAAGGATTGGACGTTACCATCCTCGACAAGATGGGATTAGAAGTAGGTCCGACTCCGGAACTTGGTCCTTGGAAAGAATTCCTAAACCGCCGTCATCAAGCTACAGAAAAGGTTAAAATCGGTTTGGTGGGTAAATACGACTTGCAAGACGCCTACAAATCCATCTTGGAGGCTTTGTCGCAAGCTGCAACCTACAACGACCGCAAAGCAGACATCCACTTCATTAACAGCGAAAAGCTGACTGAGGAGAATGCTGCTGACGAACTGAAAGATATGGACGGTGTGATTATCTGCCCAGGATTCGGTCAACGAGGTATTGAAGGAAAATTCATTGCTATCAAATATACTCGTGAGCACAATATTCCTACTTTCGGTATCTGCTTGGGTATGCAGTGCATCGCTATCGAATTTGCTCGCAACGTATTGGGCTACAAAGATGCGAACTCAAAAGAAATGGATCAAAAAACCCCACACAATGTAATCGACATCATGGAAGAACAAAAGTCTATTACTAATATGGGAGGTACCATGCGTCTGGGAGCTTACGAATGTGTCTTGAAACCCAATTCTAAGGTATTCGAAGCTTATCAATCAGAACATATTCAAGAGCGTCACCGCCATCGTTATGAATTCAACAACGAGTATCGTGCAGAATTTGAAAAACATGGCATGAACTGTGTAGGTATCAATCCGGAATCGGATTTGGTTGAAATTATTGAGATACCTACTTTAAAATGGTTTATCGGTGTACAGTTCCACCCGGAATATAGCAGTACGGTTCTTCATCCGCACCCGCTATTCCTTTCATTCATTAGAGCAGCTATTAATAAGTAATAAGTAATAACTAATTATAAAGAAAGAAATGGATAAAAACACCATTATCGGATTTGTCCTGATAGGTGTCGTCTTGATTGGGTTCAGTATCTTCAACCGACCCAGTCAGGAGGAACTTGAACGGATGCAACGATACAACGACTCGATAGCTTTGGTGCAGAAACAAGAAGCAGCAAAAGCCGCTCAAAAGCAACGTCAAGCAGAGACACAAACAGCTTTTGAACTGACTGATTCTACTGCTTTATTCTTCAACGCATCAAAAGGACAAGAGGAGTTTACAACAATTGAAAACGAGGTAGTAAAACTGACTTTCACCAACAAAGGCGGTAGGGTGTATTCTGCCCTTTTAAAGGACTACAGCGGACAAGATGGTCAACCATTGGTATTGTTCGATGGTAAAGATGCAAGCATTAATTTCACCTTTACCGGTAAAGATGAAGTCCCGGTCGATACAGAAGACTATTATTTTGTACCGGTCAACAAGACAGATTCGTCTATCACAATGCGATTGGTTGCCAATCAAGCCAGCTACATCGACTTCAACTACACCCTGTCTAAGAAAAGTTACCTGATGAACTTAACCATTCAGGCAGTAAACATGCGTACCAAACTATCTCCTTCTACCAATAAGATAGCTATCGACTGGCGTCAGAATGCTCGTCAGATAGAAAAAGGATTCAAGTTTGAAGAGCGTTACTCTACTCTTACCTATCGTCTGAACGGTGATAAAACAAAAGAACTAAGTGCTGCCAAGGATGAGAAAAAAGACATAGAAGGCAGAATGGATTGGGTTGCTTTCAAAAACCAATTCTTCTCCAGTGTGCTGATAGCTGAACAGGATTTTGAGCAAGGCGAACTGCAATCTACACTTCAAAAAGAAGGTAGCGGATACTTGAAAAAGTATAGTGCCAAAATGAATACGTTCTTCGACCCAAGTGGTAAAGAAGCAACAGACATGTTGGTCTACTACGGTCCAAACAAATACAAGACACTGCTTGCACTGGACAAAGACCACCAGGATAAGAAAGAATTGGAGCTCGACACCTTAGTGCCACTGGGCTGGAGTTTCTTACGTTGGATTAACCGCTGGTTTACTATTCCTATCTTTGACTGGCTTTCTGGCTGGGGATGGAACATGGGTATCGTATTGCTGTTTATGACTATCATCGTAAAAATCGTGGTATTCCCCTTCACCTACAAGTCTTACCTGTCATCTGCAAAGATGCGTGTATTGAAACCACAGATTGATGAGCTTAATCGTAAATATCCGAAACAGGAAGATGCGATGAAGAAGAATCAAGAAATGATGGCCATCTATACCAAGTATGGAGTAAGCCCTATGGGAGGCTGTCTGCCGATGCTTATTCAAGCGCCTATTTTCTTTGCACTCTTCATGTTCGTGCCTACTGCTATTGAGCTTCGCCAGCAAAGTTTTCTTTGGGCCGACGACCTTTCAACCTACGATGCTTTCATCACTTGGAATGCTAACATCTGGCCTATTGGTAACCACTTAAGTCTTTTCTGCTTACTTTTCTCTATAAGCAACATTCTGAACACCATGTTCACTATGAAGCAACAAGATACAGGTCAGCAGAGTATGCCAGGTATGAAAATCATGATGTATGTGATGCCGGTTATGTTCATCTTCATCTTGAACGACTATGCTTCCGGTTTGAATTATTACTACTTCATTTCCGGCTTTATCAGCATCCTGACTATGATTATCTTGAGAAAGAGTATCAGCGATAAAAAGATTCTGGCTCAACTTGAAGCCAACCTAAAGAGCCCTCAGAAGAAAAAGAAATCTTCTCCGATGGAACGCATGATGGCCATGCAACAAGAGCAGGAAAGAATCATGAGAGAACGCGAAAAACGAAACCATAAATAACCCCTGTCAATGAAAAGCCTGCCTGATTATCCAGACAGGTTTTTTTTAAATTGATTACCCAATACCTTTTATATTATGAACAAATTCAGTTTAACAATGATGACAGCTGCCATGATGCTAACCGCCTGTTCCGGTGGACAGCAGAAAGGAGAAAATGCCAACCCGATTATCGGTAAGCATGACATTACCGTGAAAGACGGACGTATGACCCCCGAAGCTCTTTGGGCTATGGGACGTATCGGAGGAGTAAGTGTATCACCCGATGGAAAACAGCTTGCGTATACAGTAGCTTACTACAGTGTACCTGAGAACAAGAGCAATCGCGAAATATTCGTGATGAACGCTGATGGTACCAACAACCGCCAGATTACCAAGAGTGCTTACCAAGAAAACGACCCGGTATGGATTAAGGGAGGAACAAAAATTGCTTTCCTTTGCAACGAAAGTGGAGGTAGCCAAGTATGGGAAATGAATCCTGATGGCACCGACCGCAAAATTTTGACTGAATACGAGCTTCCCATCGAAGCATTCAGTTTTTCACCTGATGAAAAGAAAATTCTCTTTGTAGCACAAATCAAATATGGAGAACGTACTGTCGATATATATCCCGACTTGGACAAATCTTCGGGTATCATCGTAAACGATTTGATGTATAAGCACTGGGATGAATGGGTAGAGACCATACCCCACCCATTCGTAGCAGATTTCGATGGAAACAAAATCAACAATGTAAAAGACATCTTGGAAGGTGAGCCTTACGAATCGCCGATGAAACCTTTTGGTGGTATCGAACAATTGGCTTGGAGCACCGACTCAAAAACCATCGCCTATACTTGCCGCAAGAAAACAGGTAAAGCTTATGCGCTCTCTACCGATTCGGATATCTACCTCTATAATTTGGAGACCCAGAAAACTACTGATATCTGTGAAGAAAACAAAGGATACGATACAAACCCGCAATTTGCTCCTGACGGACAACAATTGGCTTGGCTGAGCATGGAAAACGATGGATATGAAAGCGACCAAAACCGTCTGTTCATTTTAAATCTGGCTACAGGCGAAAAACGTTTTGCCAGCAAAGCATTCGAATCGAATGTAGATAATTTCTGTTGGAGCCCCGACTCGAAGACTATTTACTTCACCGGTGTATGGCATGGCGAATCACAACTCTATCGTTTGGACCTCACCGAAAACGACAAGTTGACTTGCCTCACTGAAGGTCAGCACGACTATTGCTCAGTAGCTTTGGCCGGCGACCAGCTGATTGCTAAACGACACTCCATGAGTATGCCCGACGAAATCTATGCCGTAAATATGAACGGAGAAGCCAAACAGCTTTCTTTCGAAAATAAAGAAATCTACGAACAACTGAACATTGGCAAAGTGGAAGGTCGCTGGATGAAAACTACCGATGGAAAACAAATGCTGGTATGGGTGATTTACCCGCCTCACTTCGACCCGAACAAGAAATACCCTGCCCTACTCTTCTGTGAAGGAGGTCCGCAAACACCGGTCAGCCAATTCTGGAGCTACCGTTGGAACTTCCAGATTATGGCAGCCAATGACTATATCGTTGTTGCTCCTAACCGCCGTGGTCTGCCCGGTTTCGGTAAGGAATGGAACGAAGCTATCAGCGGTGATTACGGAGGTCAATGTATGCGCGACTACCTGACAGCTATCGATGAAGTAGCTAAAGAGTCGTATGTCGATAAAGAGCACTTAGGCTGCGTAGGAGCAAGTTTCGGAGGATACTCTGTTTACTGGTTGGCTGGTCACCACGACAAGCGTTTCAAAGCCTTCATTGCTCACGATGGTATCTTCAACATGGAAATGCAATACCTCGAAACAGAAGAGAAATGGTTTGCCAATTGGGATATGGGCGGTGCCTATTGGGATAAGAACAATACCATTGCCCAACGCACTTTTGCCAACTCGCCTCATCGCTTTGTTGACAAATGGGATACACCTATCCTCTGTATCCATGGCGAGAAAGACTACCGCATTTTGGCCAACCAAGCCATGGCTGCTTACGATGCAGCCGTATTGCGCAATGTTCCCGCTCAATTGCTCATCTTCCCTGATGAGAATCACTGGGTATTGCAACCGCAAAATGGTGTACTATGGCAACGTACTTTCTTCGCATGGCTCGACCGCTGGTTGAAACCGGCTTCTAACTAACAGATTTTTATCCTATAACAATCTTATCAAAGGCTGAATTTTCCAAAAGAGTTCAGCCTTTTTTATATCTTCCATCCACACCTATTACCATTCGGCAAAACTCTAAAGAACATACTATAACCCTACCCAAGCCTATTCAATCCGGTTCTCAAAATTATTGCCTTCCGATAAAGCTCAACATCACGCGACAATCGGCCAACAGTCGTCATGCAATAGACCAACCACAGATATATAGTGAAAGCAGTAGAGAGTTTCAACCTTTGCGATACTGTTTCAAAAAGTGTGTCTGAAATAGGATAATAAAAAAGTCTACAGATTTTTTTAGATTTGTAAATAGCAAAACAAACAAAAACTAAAAAAAGAGTAGACTTTATGGATTTCACAAAGGAACAACTTTCCGAGCTAATATGCAAGCATACGGAAAAAGAAAACGGGTTACAGGACCTGATGGAGATAATGCTTGAGAGCCTCATGGTGTCAGAACGCAGGGAGTATCTTCAGGAAGAAGGTCTAGCAGGGAACAAGTGTAACGGCTACCGTCCTGGCAGGACATATGGTCACGGACGGACACTGACCTTCCGTATACCACGTGACCGATACGGGAACTTCCATCCCCGCATACTTGCCATACTGCGTGAGCAGGAGGAAGAGTGCGAACGTCTGGCAGGCACGTTGTACACCAAAGGCCTGACGCAGGAACAGGTCGGGGAAGTGTTCAACGATATCTATGGGGAGCACTACAGCAAGGCTAGCATATCGAGGATGCTTGACTATCTGCGCCGTGATGTCACCGAGTGGCTTGAACGCTCTCTGGAGAGCTATTATCCTGTAGTGTTCATTGACTGCGTCCATATCAAGATCCACCGCAAGCGCAGCGTTGATACGGAAGCTTTCTATGTCATCCTTGCCGTCAAAGAGGACAAGACCAGAGAGGTTCTCGGCATCTATAACAAGCCAACGGAAAGCGCCCTTGGCTGGGGAGAGATGCTCAATGACCTTTATGAGAGAGGTGTCTCGAAAATAGGGCTCATATGTGCGGATGGTCTCAAGGGACTTGATGATGTCATCAGTGAGGTATTTCCCGGCACCAGCCTCCAGAGATGCACCACCCACTTGAAGCGCAACATACTGAGCGATGTCCGCAACGGTGACAAGGGGGATGTTGCTGACGACCTGAGACAGGTCTTCCGCACAGGAGACAGAAACTATACCGTGGAACAGGCCTGGGATGAGTGGCAGCAGTTCTGTGCTAAATGGGGCAGGTATTACAGAAGTATCAGGAGACGCGGTGAGGATGCTTCCTACAAGGCGTATTTCACCTACCTGAATTACGACCACCGCATCCAGTCCATGATCTACACCACGAACTGGATTGAGCGGCTGCAGAAGGACTTTAGGCAGGTCACGAGGATGCGCGGGGCAATGCCCAACGAGGAATCGGTCATCCTGCTTATGGGAAAGACTGCCATGGACAAGAAGTCCTACCTGAGGCAGGTCCCGAGAATCGATCTTGACAGGATTCTATTCCCGGACGAATAAAAATGCTCATCGGCAGGCATGCCTGCCGATGAGTTAACAGATAAATTGATATATTTGCAAAACTAAAAGGTCTGAAGACTCACTCCAGACACACTGAATGAAACACTACCACCTTTGCAGTAAGGAGTAGTCTGACGTTTGCATAAATGGGTATAACTCCCCTACACGATTAAGCCATTGAGCAGAAATAAAAATCGGGTGTGCCTTTTTACAGACACACCCGATAATCTATCTTAAATAGTCAGTTACTGATTATTTTGTAGCATTTTCCAAACGTTTCATCATAGAGAAGATGAATACAGCAGAAATCAAGCAAAGTACAATCAAAATTGACCACAATGCCCACAAGTTCATACGACCCCACAACATACCGATAATAGAAACCAAATAGTTACCGACTGCTGTAGCACCAAACCACAGACCCATCATCAAACCTTTGTACTTCGGAGGAGCTACTTTCGACACGAAAGAAATACCCATCGGGGAAAGGAACAATTCTGCAAATGTCAATACCAAGTAAGTGCTAATCAATACACCCGGAGAAACGAGCAAGCCCGGTTCTACACTGGTAGCACCATCTGTATTTGGAGTAGGCAGACCGAATGAGCAAACAGCCATTACAGTAAAACCTACAGCTGCAATCAACATACCAATACCAATCTTGCGAGGAGCAGAAGGTTCTTTACCGCGTTTTGCCAAAGCGCCAAACACAGCCAAAGATACCGGAGTAAGAGCTACTACGAAGAAGGGATTAAACTGTTGGAACATCTGAGGCAACAATTCGATTTCTGAAGATGCTTCTGAAGCATATCGATAGCCCAAGAAAGCAATAGCAAGTAAGCATACAATACCCGGAACAAGTCTACCCTTATTCTCTTTTGACTGGAAGAATGAGAACAAGCCATAAATCAACATAATAACCGCAACCAAGTTGATTACATTGAAGCTCATACCCAATGCACCTGTAGCTGTACGTGCGGTATAGTCACGTGCAAAGAATGTCAAAGTCAAACCATTTTGGTGGAATGCCATCCAGAAGAAGATAACTACAGCAAACACCAGAATCAAAGCAGTGACACGCTGTTTAGTCTGCTCGGGTGTCAATTCAGCCACCGGTTCATGAGCAGCGGCAGCCTGTTTTGTATTGACATCGGCATGTTTGAATGTACCTTTGAAAATCTGATAAATAGCCATAGACACAACCAAAGAAAGACAAGCTACAGCAAAGCCGTAATGGTAAGAAAGAGACAACTCATTGATATAGTTGTTAGCAAAATCGCCTAAGTTACCATCGTAAGCAGCAACCTGAGCCTGAGCAAAGTTATTCAACTTATCCAATGACTCAGCAGCCATCTCAGTGCCTTTATTCAAATACTCATGGCAAAGAGCCGGGATATCGCCTTGATATTTCAAACCAGCCTTACCCATGAAGTGTTCTGTAATTTTAGAAGCTGCAGTAGGAGCAAACAAAGCACCAATATTGATAGCCATATAGAAAAGGCTGAATGCAGTATCGCGTTTGTCGGCATATTTAGGATCATCGTAAAGGTTACCTACCATTACCTGCAAGTTTCCTTTAAACAAACCTGTACCTAAAGCAATAAGGAACAAGGCGCCAAACATGGCAGCCACACCTATAGCGTCACCACCTGTCGGAACAGCCAGACAAGTGTAACCGATAAACATGATAATGATACCAGAAGTAACCATTTTACCGTAACCGAACTTATCGGCCAGGTAACCACCTAAAATAGGGAGGAAATAAACGAATGCCAGGGATCCAGCAAAGATGTTGGAGGTGGCAACGGAGCTAAAGCCAAACTTTGCCTGCAAAAACAAAGTAAAAATGGCAAGCATCGTGTAGTAACCGAAACGTTCACCCGTGTTAGCCAAAGCTAATGCATAAAGCCCCTTGGGCTGATTTTCAAACATAAATTTAAGATTTAATTAGTTAATAAAGTAAATATTCATGATTGCAAAGATAAGATAATCTTCATATATCCCTTCATTTTACAACAGAATATTCACCGGATTAACTGTTTTTTTCAACAAATAAACAACAAATTTCAGCACGAGCCTCCTTTATCAAGTCTTGAGGAGTCAACTTTATCTGCATTCCGCGCACTCCGGCACTCACAAAAATGAAAGGAAACTGAAGACAAGTTTCATGGATATAGGTTGGAAAATGTTTCTTCATCCCGATGGGACAACATCCTCCACGAATATATCCGGTAATTGGCAACAAATCTTTCATCGGTATCAAATCGCATTTCTTGTTACCCGACACTTTCGCTGCAAGTTTCAAATCCACTTCATGTTCACCGGAAATCACACAGACGAAATAGCCGGTCTTATCACCTTGAAGTACCAAAGTTTTGAACACTTGTTCGATGTCTTCTCCCAGACTAGCAGCCACGTGCACTGCACTCAGATCGTTTTCGTCTACCTCGTATGGGATAAGCTCATAAGCTACCTTTGCCTTGTCGAGCAGTCGGGCCACATTTGTTTTATTGATTTTCATTGTTCAGAATCTCTTTACCTATTTATATATATAACCTAATATGCAAAATCTATTTCAGCTCTTCGCGCAAAAATTTAGGAGTATATCCTTTATCGGATAGTGCCACCTCTTCGGGAGTTCCACAGCTCAACAAGCATCCTCCCCCTTTTCCTCCTTCAGGTCCCATATCAATGATATAGTCGGCCATTTTGATGACGTCAAGGTTATGCTCAATTACGACTACCGTATTCCCCTTATCAACCAGCCGGTTCAGTACCCCCATCAGTACACGGATATCCTCGAAATGAAGTCCGGTAGTTGGTTCGTCCAAGATATACAACGTCTTTCCGGTATCTCTTTTGGATAGTTCGGTAGCCAACTTCACACGCTGACTTTCACCACCCGACAAGGTTGTAGACGACTGTCCAAGTTTGATGTAGCCCAACCCTACATCCTGCAACACTTTAATCTTATTCAGAATCTGCGGCACATTTTCAAAGAACTCAACAGCCCGGTTGATGGTCATATCCAGCACATCGGCAATCGATTTCCCTTTAAAACGTACTTCTAGTGTTTCACGGTTGTAACGTTTTCCGTGACAAATTTCACAAGGCACATATACATCGGGTAAAAAGTTCATTTCGATGGTCTTATAACCATTTCCCCCGCACGCTTCACATCGTCCGCCCGATACATTAAACGAAAAACGTCCGGGTTTATATCCTCTGATCTTTGCTTCAGGCAGTCCGACAAACAACGTGCGGATATCAGAAAACACGCCGGTATAGGTAGCCGGATTGGAACGCGGAGTACGTCCCAATGGCGATTGGTCTACACTTACCACTTTATCGATATACTCCAAACCTTCTATTGAATCGTAGGCCAACGGTTCTTGTAGCGAACGGTAAAAACGTTGTGAGAGAATCGGCTGCAAGGTATCATTGATAAGTGTTGATTTTCCGCTTCCCGACACACCGGTCACACAAATAAGCTTGCCCAAGGGAAATTCCACATCCACACCTTTCAAGTTATTGCCACGAGCACCCTTTAACCACAAAGAATGTCCATTTCCTGCACGACGCTCGGCAGGAATCTCTATGCTTCGTTTTCCACTCAGATACTGCGAAGTCAACGTATCTGTATGCAACATTTCCTGCGGTGTACCGGCAAAGACCACTTCACCTCCCAGGCGTCCGGCCTTGGGGCCCATGTCCACTACATAATCAGCCTCAAGCATCATATCCTTGTCATGTTCCACCACAATTACCGTATTCCCATTGTCGCGCAATTCTTTCAACGAATTAATCAAGCGTAAATTATCGCGCTGGTGAAGTCCGATACTGGGTTCGTCGAGTATATACAGTACATTGACCAGCTGTGAACCTATCTGAGTAGCCAAACGGATACGCTGACTTTCACCACCAGACAGTGAAACGGAAGAACGATTTAACGACACGTAATCCAATCCCACATCCAACAGGAATTTCAAGCGGCTTCTGATTTCCTTTAATATCTCTGCAGCTATCAGTTTCTGCTTGTCGGACAAGAACTCATCTACATGTTTCAACCACTCGTACAGCTCAGAAATATCCATCGAAGCCAGTTCGTAAATGTTTTTATCGTGAATACAAAAATGAAGCGACTCTTTGTTCAGCCGTGCGCCTTGACATTCTGGACAAACTGCTGTATGCGCAAACTGTTCCGCCCATTTCTGAGCAGTGGCCGACATATCTTTCTCCTGCAACATGCGGATATACTTCACAATGCCCTCATAAGTCACAAAATAGTCTGAAGAGGTATGCATCACCGCAGCTTTGATTTTAATCCGCTCGTCCGAACCGTTTAGGATTTCATCAATCAGCTCTTCGGGAAACTCTTTGACGGGTGTTTTTATATCCAACCCATATTTCTCCAACAGCGAAGCTATCTGCCAGAATATCATATCGTTCTTATACTTACCTAAGGGCGCAATAGCTCCTTCATAGACCGAGAGTTCCTGATTTGGAATCACTTTGCTTATATCAATCTGACTGACATATCCCAAACCTTTGCAACGCGGACATGCTCCTTGAGGTGAATTGAACGAAAAATTATGAGGAGCCGGCTCCCGGTAAGCCAAACCGGTAACAGGACACATCAATCGGCGGCTATAATGCCTTGCCTCGTTGGTTTCCAAATCCAAGATAAGCATCAATCCGTCACCTTGCGTCATGGCAGTAGCTACACTCTGCTTCAGGCGTTTGTCATCTTTCCCCTCGCGCACAATCAGTTTATCTATCACCACTTCGATGTCGTGATTCTTATAGCGATCCAGCTTCATTCCATGCATCACCTCGCACACTTCCCCATCGACTCTCACAT